>JAYUFI010000661.1:0-30475 GCA_043738805.1 Planctomycetaceae bacterium
TTGCAAAGAAGCTCTCGGCCAGAGCGTTTGAGGACGATCGCCCTTGGCCTGCATCCTCGCCAATCACTCGGCAGCCTCGGTTGATTCTCAGCAGTTGCCGGCCTCGCTCATCACCTTCGCCAACATCCAGGCTCTTCGCCACCTCGCCAACACTCCGCCCCGGCGGCCTCGACAACCGAACGGACACCACCTTGAACTCTCGTGTCAACTTCCGTCGCTGACGCATCGTTCTCGCTCCTCACGTTGCGCTCTCCCCGCTTTGCTACGCGCCCACCGAACGGGAGGAAGTCCAGTTGCACTGAAGGAGATGGCCACCGGGCCGACAAGAGCTTGGGGCTCTGGCGAATTGAAACGTTGAGTTGCTGCGCCAATTCAATTCGATTGATTTCAAATCGTCGCCTGGATCTCACTCAATCCAGCGGCGAAGTCACTGGCGAGTTCTAACTTCAGAGTTCTCGACGAACAGGCTGAGTTACGAATCTTCAATCAGCGCGGCTGTGATAATCATGCTCAGCCAGCCTATTTCTATGGTCGATCACTTTGGGGATTCAATCATGGAGATTGGCTCCCAAAACTCCTGGTCATCTTGCTCATCCCATACATGCTGCTGGCGTCGGTTCATGAGCGTCGATAGATTGCCCCTACCGTTAAAAGGCTCAATGTTTTTGAGCAAGCGGCGAAGAATGTGAACTCGTTTGCGGCGGTCCAACTCCGGGCCACTGAGCGTTTCTGATTCTCCGATTTGATTCACTTCAACAAGATTCAACTATGAGCACTGACAATTCCAACAACCCTGCGTCGGCAAGTCCTGTTCCTCCAATGTTTCCAGCGGGGGCCGTACCGCCACTCGTGCCTTCGAGCAGTCCGCCCAATAGCGATGCTGATGACGCACCGTCTTCGATTTATCTGGTCGCGTATCCGAAGATCGTGTTCTTGTATCCGACCTACATCGCGTCGATTCTCGCGGGCTTCTACATGCTGTTCGCGGGTGAGGCAGGTCCGGGACATCGCGGGGCGGAAGTGGTTTCGCTGGTGTTCCTCATGCTCACTGCCGCGAATTTGGTGGTCATCTCGTTTGACTTCCCGCGCACGACTTCGCTGACTCTTTTTTTCGGATTTGTGGCTCTCGGCATGGGGCTGACGTTGCTGTTCACGTTTCATCCAGACTTGGTCCCGTTTGTTTCCGGATTCTTCAAACGGCTGACGCCGTGGGCGAATGCCTCGTTCTACTTTTTGTTCGCGACGCTGATGAGTTTGCTGTACCTCATCGTGTGGATGATGGCTCGGTTTGATTACTGGGAAGTGCGACCGAACGAACTGATGCACCACCACGGTTTCCTCAGCGATCTCGAACGCTTCTCCGCTCCGAATTTGCGGATCAGCAAAGAGATCAACGACGTCTTCGAGTACATGCTGCTGCGATCCGGCCGTTTAATTCTGCATCCGACCAACGAGCCACGTGCGTTTGTGTTGGACAACGTGCTCAACATCAACCGCAAAGAAGAGCAGATCACGAAGATGCTCGGTGCGTTACAAGTCCAAGTAAGAACCGAGCCTCATGCAGGACATAGCTAACGTGATTTTGGGAACCGACGGCATCAACTCAGAAGCTCGGCTTTTCAGGAAGCCGGGCTTCTAGTGTTTCGAGTTCATTGGATTCAATTTCATTGGATTCAACCAATCCGAGTCGGATCGTGGTCGCCCAGGATTTGAGCGGATATGGCACACGTCACATTGTTTTACGAATGCAGTCGCTCCGAAATCCCAGGGCAAAATGCCTACCTTGCCGCACTTTCGGGGCACTACTACACTCCGCGCGCGGTCGGGGCGGTGGTTTTGTGGTTGGTCTCGACGCGAGTTCTTCAGTGATTTGGACCGGTTACGACGACAGGGGCAATCGTCGGCAGTACGGGTACTTGCATCTTGGGCCTTGTTTGCCGTCAGGATTTTCACGGGGAGCACCGCTCAATCTCAAAAATTGCTGCCACTGGCGCAGACTATGCAACCTGGTGAGGGACTGCCAATTTTGGTGGACGAAGCCGCCTCCGAGTGGAATTCAGAACCTACACTCTTTGACCGTAGAAGAACGACGCCAACCAAGCCGGAACGGAATCTGGAACACGACACAACGCGAGGAGAGCAGAACGCTCTCCTCGCGATAGCCGAGGAGAAATGGAATGTACGAGCGATTTACCGACCGGGCTCGCAAGGTGATGCAGTTGGCCAACCAAGAGGCTCAACGCTTTAATCACGAATACATCGGGACCGAGCACGTCTTGCTCGGTTTAGTCAAAGAAGGTTCTGGCGTCGCCGCGAACGTGCTCAAGCGGCTCGATGTCGATCTCCGCAAGATTCGCCTCGAAGTCGAAAAGATCGTCCAATCGGGGCCGGACATGGTCACGATGGGCAAGCTGCCGCAAACGCCGCGTGCCAAAAAGGTCATTGAGTACGCGATGGAAGAGGCTCGCAACCTCAACCACAACTATGTCGGTACCGAGCACCTGTTGCTCGGACTGCTCCGCGAACAAGAGGGGGTCGCCGCTCAAGTCCTGATGAACCTCGGCTTGAAGCTGGAAGACGTCCGCGAAGAAGTGCTCAACCTGCTCGGTCATGGTGTTGAAGGTGGCGAAGGTGGGGAGCGAGCAACTGCCGGAGTCGCTGCGGGATCGCAGAAGTCGGGCGGCAAGAGCAAGACTCCCGCACTCGACAGCTTCGGTCGCGATCTGACGCAACTGGCCAAAGACGGCAAGCTCGATCCGGTGATCGGTCGTGAAAACGAAATCGAACGAGTCATTCAGATTCTGATTCGCCGCCAAAAGAACAATCCTGTTCTCATCGGTGAGGCCGGCGTCGGCAAGACCGCCATCGTCGAAGGCTTTGCTCAGATGGTCGTGGACAGCGCGGTTCCTGAATTGCTCCGCGACAAGCGGATCGTCGTGCTCGACCTGGCGATGATGGTCGCTGGCACGAAGTATCGCGGTCAGTTTGAAGAACGCATCAAGGCGGTGATGAACGAGGTCCGCCGCGCAAAGAACACGATCCTCTTCATCGACGAATTGCACACGCTTGTCGGTGCGGGTGGTGCCGAAGGTGCGATTGACGCCGCGAACGTGCTCAAGCCCGCGCTGAGCCGAGGCGAGTTGCAGTGCATTGGCGCGACGACTCTTGACGAGTATCGCAAATACATCGAGAAGGATCACGCTCTCGAACGCCGCTTCCAATCGGTCGTGATCGAGCCGCCGAGTCCAGAACAAGCCGTGCAAATCCTGAAGGGGTTGCGCGAGCGATATGCTACGCACCATCATGTCGTCTACACCGACGATGCTCTTGAAAAAGCGGTCGAGTTGTCGCAGCGATACATCACCGGTCGCTGCTTGCCTGACAAAGCGATCGACGTCATCGACGAAGCGGGTGCCCGCATCCGCCTGAAATCGATGGTCCGCCCGCCCGATCTCAAGGAACTCGAAGGGGAGGCCGAAAAGCTCAACCAAGCGAAGGAAGAGGCGGTCGCCAATCAAGACTTCGAGCGAGCGGCTCAACTCCGAGATCAAGCAGACAAGCTGAAGAAGAAGAAAGACACGCTGACTCGCGAGTGGAAAGAAAAGTCCAAGGAAGCGGACGGCACCGTCGACGGCGAAGTGATCGCCGAAGTCGTGGCCAAGATGACCGGCATTCCGCTGACTCGCCTCTCCAGTGAAGACGCCGTGCGTCTGCTGGAGATGGAAGCCGAAATGCACAAGCGCGTCATCAGTCAGGACGAGGCGATCCGACAAGTCTCGAAAGCCGTTCGCCGCAGCCGCAGCGGTTTGAAAGATCCGAAGCGTCCGACCGGTGCGTTCCTGTTCTGCGGTCCGACCGGCGTCGGCAAAACGTTGCTGGCCAAGACGCTCGCCGAATTCATGTTCGGCGACGAAGACGCTCTCGTGCAGATCGACATGTCCGAGTACATGGAGAAGCACAACATCAGCCGTTTGATTGGTGCTCCTCCGGGTTATGTCGGTTACGAAGAGGGCGGTCAGCTCACCGAGAAGATCCGTCGCCGTCCTTACGCGGTCGTACTGTTGGACGAAATCGAGAAGGCTCACCCGGACGTCTACAACATGCTGTTGCAGATTATGGAAGAGGGCCACTTGACCGACAGTTTCGGTCGCAAGATTGACTTCCGCAACGTCATCCTGATCATGACCACCAACGCCGGTGCCGAAGTGATCAAAGCGGGCGGCGGTTTCGGCTTTGCCAAGAAAGACGAAGACACGTCGTATCAAGGAATGAAGGGGCGCTTGATGCAAGAGATCGAAAAGGAATTCAAACCAGAGTTCCTCGGTCGTATCGACGAAGTTGTCGTCTTCCGCCACTTGACTCGCGAGAACCTGAAGAACATCGTCGAGATCGAACTGGTCAAGGTTCGCGAACGACTTGGCGAGAAGGGAATGAAACTGCTCCTGACCGACGAGGCGAAAGAATTCCTCATCGACAAGGGTGGCGATCTCGATTACGGCGCTCGACCGTTGCGTCGCTCAGTTGAACAGTGGATCGAAGACCCGCTCTCCGAAGAGTTGTTGCGTGGTACGTTCGTCGGCAAGAGCCTGATCACCGTCAAGGTGGCTGAAGTCGGCGATCAAAAGCGACTCGACTTCGCCGGTTCCGTCGATGAGTCCATCGCTGCCGCTGTTCCACTAGCGAATGAACTCGTCGGTGCCGGAACGGCTGCTGAATCAGTCGTTGCCTCATAGCTCCAAAATCGAGAACGAGTGTTACAAAATCAAGTCGGTCGAGAGATAAGCAATCTCTCGACCGACTTGATTTGTTTGTGGTTCAGCCAAGTTGATAAGTCCGTAAAGCGTGAGTGTCAAAAATCACCACCGAGATACTGAGGCACGGAGAAATGAGGAACTTGGCCGCAACTTGAGTATCTCACTGACGCAAACAGGCAGGGGTCTCTGACCGTTTCAGCCGTTGCTATCTCTACAAGATTGTGACGCGACACTCCGCTTCATGATTCACGACGCGGAGCGTCGTGCCACAATGTGGCTTCGCCTTACTACGTTTTTCAGCATGCGGTCAGTTTTTCTTTGGCGTCACCTTCGGTGGGTTGAAGAGCTTGTCGTTGACGGCCTTCACCTTTTCGCCGACCGGAGCAACTTCAAGTTTGCCGCTGAGCGTTAACGTCTTCGGCGGCTCGCAACGCGATTCACTGCAAGCTTGATAGCGGACCAGCAATTCGAACTCTTCGACTTTTCCGGCGGCCGATTCAGGAATCTCCATCGTGCCGAAGAGGACCACTTGGCCGTCGTAAACGATGACTGGCTCATCGAAGCCAGCCGCCGTGATCTTATGACCTTTCGGGTACTTTACGTCGATAAGCTTTGTCCCTTGCTTGGTCTTCATCGTGAAACGAGTGGCACTCATCGAATCAGGCTGCGCTGGATTTTGGTTGATGTGCCAGCCCTCTTGGATGTTGAGGATCATTGCGATGCGACAGGTACTCCCCGCCGGAAGTCGATCGACGCTGAGGTGTGCTTCCGCCGCGAGGATTTCGATCTTCTTTGTCTTGTCATTCTTCGCCGTTTTGTCGGCGATCGGCGATGCGCCCAAACCGGCGCTAAGGTCTTCTCGCTTCGGCTTCAAGGCAACATCAAGGACCTCTTCATCACCCGCCGGGACAACGTTGGAATCGACGCTGCGACGACTTGATCCGAAGTTCGGCTGATCGAGGAACTCCAGCAGCGCAACTGCCATGTTGGCCGAGCCATGAGGCGTCTCACTCATTAGCGGTGCGAATGCCTTCAGAGTTTGTTCCGCCTTGCCACGATACTCGTCCTTGCCGGTGAGCTTCGCAATCCGCAGCAGGTTGCGGGCACTGACACTGTTGCCCGACGGCACAACCGAGTCGTACCGATCCTTTGACCGTGCTAGCAGTTCTTCGTGATCGGTTGCCGTGTAGAAGAAACCTCCGGTCGCTTCGTCCCAAAACAGTTTCAATTGATCGTCGGTCAAACGAGTCGCCGCCGTCAGCCATTTCGGTTCGCGAGTCGCCACGTGCAATGCCAGCAGGCCATCGACCAGATAAGCGTAGTCGTCGAGATAGGCTTTGATGGGGCTGACGCTCCCTCGGAACGAGCGACGTAAGCGGCCTTGCTCGTCCCGCATTTCGGTCAGCACGAAGACGGCGGCACGTTCAGCAGCGGCGAGATAGTCCGCTCGTTTGAATCGGGCTCCCGCGTTCGCAAGAGCCTTGATCATCAAGCCGTTCCAACCGGTCAGAACTTTATCGTCACACAACGGAGCCGGTCGGCGGTTGCGCACGGCGAGCAAGCGTTGCTTCATGGTCGTTATACGGCGTTCGAGTTCCGCCGGTTCGAGCTTCAATTGCGTCGCGACATCGGCCAGCGGTTTCGGTTGATACAGCACGTAGCCCGGCTCGAAGGTGCTCGGCACATTCAGGCCGTAAACCAGTTTGAAAGCCTCAGCATCGTCGGGACTCAGCAGCTTGTCGATCTCGTGTTCGGACCAGACATACGACTTTCCTTCGACCTCTTCGCTGTCGGCATCGAGCGCCGAAAAGAAGCCGCCGCGCTTGTCGGTCATCTCGCGAAGGACGAAGTCGCAGACTTCTTCAGCGATCACTTTGTAGGCCGGAAGGTTCGTCTGTCGGAACGCTTCGACGTAGGTGTCGGCGAGCTGTGCGTTGTCGTAAAGCATCTTCTCGAAGTGCGGCACCTTCCACGCTCGGTCGGTGCTGTAGCGGTGAAAGCCGCCCGCCAAGTGATCGCGAATGCCACCAGCCGCCATCGCGTCGAGCGTTGACGTCACCTTCTGTCGCAGCGGCTCATTACCATCGCGCTGAGCTTGATGCAGCAAGAGCCCCAGCTTGCTGGGGACCGGAAACTTCGGAGCGTTAGGACGTGCCGGATTGAAGTCGAAACCGCCGAACTTCGCGTCGTGCGTCTCGGCAATCGCGGTGGTGATTGTCGTCGCGAGTTCCGTTGTCAGCGGTACTTTCTGCGACACGATCTTCGCTGACATCGTCCGCCGGACGTTCGCCGTGAGGACTTCGGCATTCTTTTCCAGCGCCGCAGTCTCATCGCGCCATAAGCTCGCGATCTTGTTCATCACCGACGGGAAGCCCATCCGACCGTCTTGATCTTCCGGCGGAAAGTACGTCCCGCCGGCGACCGGCTTTCCTTCGGGAGTCAAAAACAACGACAGCGGCCAACCGCCCGATTGGTCAGAACCGCTCAGTCGAAAGTAAACGGTCAGCGCTGTCATGTAGATGTCGTCGATGTCAGGCCGCTCTTCGCGGTCCACTTTCACGCAGACGAAATTCTCATTCATGAAGCGCGCGATCTGTTCGTTCGAGAACACGAACCGTTCCATGACGTGGCACCAATGGCAACTGCTGTAACCGATCGACAGGAAGATCAGCTTCTTCTCTTTCTTGGCTCGCTCCAGCGCCTCCGGCCCCCACGGAAACCAATCGACGGGATTCGTCGCGTGCAGTAACAAGTAAGGGCTCGACTCTTTGGCCAGACGGTTCTTACGACCGGCCTTTGCCGTTGCTGTTTTCGGAACTGCCGCCTCTTGGGCGAACGCAGTAATCACCGAAGACCCCTCGTCGCCGCGAGCTTTCTTGCTCGGCGGTTTATCGGCATCGCTGCCGCCGACGGTGCGAATCAGATCGTCCACCTCCGCCAGTTCGGCTTGCAGTTCCGGATGATTGAGAACTTGCACATCGCGTCCGGAATCGCTCTTGCGCACGTTCTTGGTCTTGCGTGGCGCGGCCGATTCGGCTGACGTGCTCGCAGTACCTTTCGAACGTCGCGGCTTCACAACGACGGAGCCTTGATCGGCATCGAGACAACCGACCGTCAGCAAGCAAAAGGCAATGCACACACTTCCGCAAATCAGCCGCAGGGCGCTCGTCCCGGTTTGTGCTAATCGAACCGGGGCTAGCGCCCTGCGGCTAATCCACATTGTGGGATCGAGCCGAGTATCAAATCGAATCGCTTGATTCCGACAGCGTTGCTCAATGCGTTCCGAGAAACTCATGGTCGATCCCCGATCCTTCGAGGCTCCGTCAACTTTCGTATGAGTCGTTTAACCGCACGCCGTAGGCAAGCGTGTTCCGGAAAGAGACCGTCCAGAAAACGCGCGTGCCTGCGGCGTTAAACGACCGAGCCGGGATTATTGAAGCACAACCACCATTCCAACAGACAAGCCCGGCATCGTTCGCGTGATTTAGTCAAACTGGTCATTTCGGAACAGCCGTCTTTTCCAAGATTTGCCGGATCACCCCTTTGACCCGGTCTCGCTGTCCCTCGCGAATCAAGCCTTTGCTGATTGCTCGGTGAGCCAACACTGGAATCGCGAGTCGCTTCACATCATCGGGAACAACAAACGCTCGCTGCTCAACCAATGCCAAACTCTGAACGGCTCGATACAGAGTCAACGCTCCGCGCGTGCTGATCCCCAACGACAACTCCGGATGCTTGCGAGTCTCAGCCACGATTCGCAGCAAGTAATCGTTGATCGAATCATCGACGCGGACGTCACGCACCGCCTTCTGCAATTCCGAAAGTTGCTCCAACGACATCGCCGGCTTGAGCTGATCGACTGGCTCTCCGGTTCGATGACTCGTCAGGATTTCTTTTTCCACGGCGATGTCTGGATAACCGATCTCCAGGCAAAGCATGAAGCGGTCGAGCTGGTTCTCCGGCAGTGCAAACGTTCCTTCAAACTCAAACGGGTTCTGCGTCGCGAGCACAAAGAACGGTTTCTTGAGCGTGTAGGTTTGCCCTTCAATCGAGACCTGCCCCTCATTCATCGCTTCGAGCAACGCGCTCTGAGTTCGCGGTGTTGTGCGGTTGATCTCATCCACCACGACGATGTGCGAAAAGATCGGCCCCGGTCGGAATTCAAACTCTCCTTTGTTGGGGAGATAAATGCTGCTCCCCAAGATGTCGCTGGGGAGCATGTCTGGCGTGCATTGCAGGCGTTTGAACTCGCAGTTCAAACTCTTCGCCAAGGCCTTCGCGAGCGACGTCTTGCCGACTCCCGGAGCGTCTTCAATCAGAATGTGCCCTTCGGCCAGCAGAGCGACGATCGCCAAATGCACCGACTCCGGTTTGCCAAGTAACGCTTTCGAGACATTCGTTTCGAGAGCCTTGATCCATTCAAAGTATTCCGTGGCCACGTTCGCTCCGTGTTGCAAACACCGAAAATGTCAGTCCTGAAGTCTAACGCCAAACATCACCCAGCGGCGGCCAAGTGACGTCGATTTCAAAACCCCGATCCGCCGTTCAAAGTGCGTGCAATTGTTAGCTGACATCAAAAGTTTAACGCCTCAACGTTTTCTGGGTTGTCCAAATACTTTTCGATGAATTCCTCTACGCTGTCTGCAACCACATAGGGAGGGTGTGTTGAGATGTTGTGGTCAACGACGACAGCGGATGATTCGGTCGTTACGAACTGAAATCCATACATGTGCGAGCAAATCAAGAAGTCGGCGAACCACAGGATGTGGGAATCGCGATCAATGTTTTCTTGCACGATTTGTCTGAGCGACCACAGTGACCACAACCCATCGACCTCATGATCAGCGAAGCCGCCTGTTGCCGAGTAGAGACGCCGAATATCGTTGGATAGAGGATGGCTCAACTTGGCGAAAGTCCGCTCGATTTCGTCTTCACTAGCGGGCGGCAACAAAGGGACGCCGCAGCTGCGCCAATGCTCGGTTGCGAGTTGGAATGGATTGGCATGCGACATGGAATCTGTCTCTAGTCAGCTAAGGCTCAGGGGCAAGCTCCGGTCAGTAAAATGTGATGAGTCATCCGATCATTCAAAAAGGATGTCGTCAATATAAACGGTCGTCGGTTCTTTCGCTCCGGCAGTCGTAATCACGAATCCGGTTTTCACCCGCGTGAGGTCTTGCTGACTGACGTCGATCTGAAACCGCTGCCATTCGGTCGTCAGTGCGACTTTTTCGAGTTTGCCTTTTCCGGTGTCGTGAAACTTTTTGTCGGCAGCGATGATGCCGAACTCGAAGCCGACCACTTCGGTCCCGCGTTCTCCGCGAGCCCAAAAGGAAAGCCGCTTCGCACCACTGACGTTCCAGCCGCCGGGGCGATTGCCCCAATCGCTGGCGGGGTGTTGCCAGACGATTCCGCCCCAGCCATCGTTCGCCGTGTAGTCGAAACGCAAGCAGGTCTTTCCCGAATGTGGTTGTGTTGTACATTGCTCGTCGAGCTTCATTGCTTTCGCGTTTCCCATCCAACCGGTCGGCACGAACGGCGGAGCATCTCGACCGAACTCGTCGTAGATGACGAACGGCAGCGTCCCCTTCTTTGCCGCAGCGATCAAGACCGGCCCTTTGACCAACAGCGGAACGTTGCCGACCGCCGCTCCGCCGTGATCGTCACGCATGTAAGCAAACAGCCGATATCCGCCACCGTCTGTCGGCATCCGCAGCTCAACCGACTTGTCACTCGCTTTGATGATCGCTTCGGGAAACGTCGGCGGGACTTCTTCGGCATCGCCTCCGGCTCCGAGCGATTCTGGTTCGCGTTGCAAAACCCATTGCACCTTCAGCGGGTCCGCTTCGGGATCGCTCACATCCAGCAACACGCGCACGACTGCTTTCGGCTCCACTTGATCCGGCCCGTCGAGCTTCAACGATTTGATGATCGGACAACGATTCGCCGCCGGCTTGCCGGTCCAGATTTCCGTGAGCGCATCGACTGCACCCAACCGTGAGCCATCAGGGAGCAGCATCCCAAACCACGTGGCGGTCGCTTCCTGTTTGTTGCCCCACACGAAGGCATATCCGCCGAGACATTGCTCGCGATGGTCCAACACTGCTTGTTGATAAACGCGGCGATAAGACTCCGCCTTTTCGGTACTGGTCAGTTCCGACGCGGCATTCCAACTGTTCTTGGGGACTTCCCAAATTCCCGGCGGGCCGAACTCCGTGAGGATGAATGGTTTCTTGCCACCCGCTTCGCGATAACGCAGCGGGATCGAAGGCCCGCCCGCGTAACTGTTGATGCCGACGATGTCGATGTCGGGACAGAGCCGATGAATGTTCTTCACGCGATCACCACCGATCTCGGCCACGACTGTCATCGTCGGATGCTGCGGATCAACTCGTTTCGCCATGCTGGCGATGTTGTTGATCGCCGACCAAATCGCGGCGTTGCCTGCGTTCTCATAACCTTCCATCTCGTTGCCGATGCCCCACAGCAATGCGGCGGGATGATCCTTGTAAGTTTCAATCACTTTCCGAGCAGCGTCGTACTGCCGAGCGACTTGATCCGCGTCGTTGTAATTGAAACCGTGACGCTCATGACCGAGCCAAATCCCAACGCTGACGGTCAGCCCCAGCTGCTGCGCTTCATCCAGCACCGGCCCGACTTTGTCCGCGCCCCACGTGCGGATCGAATTGCCGCCAGCAGCTTTCAATGCTGCAAGCGAACGATCGCCGCCGACACCCTTGATGAGATACGGCTCCCCGTTGCGGACCAACCGAAAGCCATCGGCGGTCGCTTCCACCTTCACAACCGACGGGCGAACGTCTTCAGTAAAAGCGGTGACGCTCCAACAGCCAAGCAACAGAGACAAACCAACGACGAATGAATGCTTCATTGTGCTGCCAGGAATTGAGATGGTGGATCAAACCGTACAGCTTCAGTAACTCAACCTGAGCTGTTTATTGAAGAGATTTCAACGCAAAGGCGCAAAGAACGCGAAGAGGAAGGCAAAGAAATTGAGGCGATGGCGATTGGCTGGTGATGACCAAAGTTTTCCGGCCAGTGATCATGAGAAATGAATTCTTAGCGTCTCTTTGCGCCTTCGCGTTGAAAACTGCATCGAGAGGGTAGAATCGTACTGGCTCGCGCGAAACTCGGCCACGACTCGATCATTGCCGAGCGTTTCGGCAAAAGAATTTCACTCAATCCTCATGATTCAAACTCAGCAATTCGCTGATTGACGAAACGAACGAACGCCGTCTCTTTCGCGTCATTCCATCAACGCATCGCCGAAAGAATCTGTTCACAGGCCGGAGACTTGTTGAGCGCATAGAAATGCAAACCGGGGACGCCGTGCTGAACCAAGTCGCGGCATTGCTGAATGGCCCATTTTACTCCGATATTGAACTGTGCTGCTTCCTCGGTTTGAACGGCTTCGAGTTGAGACGACAGCTCCGCCGGGAAGACCGCGCCGCACATCGCGGTAATCCGTTTGATCCGAGCGAACTCTGTCACCGGCATGATGCCGGGGACGATCGGAATGCGAATCCCGGCTTGCTCACACCGATCGCGAAAGCGATAGAAGTTGTCGTTGACGAAAAAGAGCTGCGTGAAGATCGCATCCGCTCCGGCGTCCACCTTGCGTTTGAGATTGTCCAAGTCAGTCTCGGCGTCTGGTGCTTCCGGATGCTTCTCCGGATAACCGCCGACACCGATCCCCATGTCGGCGAAGTGCTCGCGAATCAACGTGACCAGTTCGTTGGCGTATCGCAAGCCGCCATCAACCGGCTGGAAGTCAGCCTGTCCAACCGGCGGATCGCCGCGCAACGCCATGATGTTTTGAATGCCGCTCTGCCGAGCGAACTTCAACCAGTCAATCAATTCCTCGCGCGTTGAGCCAACGCACGTGAAGTGCGATGTCGCCGCGATCTGATAGCGACGCTGAATCTCAACGCACAGTTCGACAGTCCGCTTGCTCGTGCTACCTCCTGCCCCGTAAGTGCAGGAGACAAACCCCGGCTGAAACGACGTCAGCCGATCGAGCGACTCAAACAGCGCGACATCACCGGCAGACGTTTTCGGGGGGAATATTTCAATCGACAGCCCAAATTTTCCAGATCCGTAGTTATCTCGAATGTGCATTGACGGTTCTTTCTACTGAGCACACGCCTTGTGTGCGAGAGGCGGATTCTATGGTGGTTCGGAAACAAGGCTCAACGGCTCCGAAGAGCTTGGTTGCTGATTGCCGAATCATCACCTAACTTACGCCGCCTTTGCCTCTTGCAAGGCCGCTTGAGCATTTTCAAATGCTCGCCGTTGTTGAATTAAGTCCACTTTTTGACCGATTGAAACCCAAGGAATTCTCTCACATGCCAGCCACGCTTGCTCCCCAAGCTCCAACCACAACCAAAACTCTGCCGTATCAAGTGCGAGACATTAACCTCGCCGATCTGGGCCGCAAGAAGATTGAATTGGCTGAAGTCGAAATGCCCGGCCTGATGGCGTTGCGAGCGAAATACGGCAAGCAAAAGCCGCTTAAGGGAGCGCGCATTGCCGGCAGTTTGCACATGACGATTGAAACCGCTGTGTTGATCGAGACGTTGACGGAACTTGGTGCTCAAGTTCGTTGGGCGTCGTGCAACATTTTCTCGACGCAGGATGAAGCAGCAGCCGCTGTGGCTGTTGGAAAGAACGGTACTCCGACGAATCCTCAAGGGGTTCCGGTCTTCGCGTGGAAGGGGGAAACGCTCGACGAATACTGGTGGTGTACCGATCAACTTTTCCGCTGGCCGGACGGCGGAACTCCGAACATGATTCTCGATGACGGCGGCGATGCGACGCTGTTGGTTCACAAGGGAGTTGAGTTTGAGAAGGCCGAGTGTGTGCCGGACGCTTCGACGGCCACGAACGAAGAGTATGCAGTAATCCTGAAGCTGCTCGCCAAAATTCAAGACGAAGACAACAGCTTCTTCCGCCGCACTGCCGAGAACATTCGCGGCGTTACTGAAGAGACAACGACTGGCGTGCATCGTCTCTATCAAATGCACGAAGCGGGGACGCTGCTGTTCCCGGCGATCAACGTCAACGACAGCGTGACGAAGAGCAAGTTCGACAATCTTTACGGCTGCCGCGAATCGTTGGCGGACGGCATCAAGCGCGCGACCGACGTGATGATCGCTGGCAAGGTGGTGGTCGTGGCCGGATACGGCGACGTCGGCAAGGGCTGTGCGCACTCGATGAAAAGTCTCGGTGCCCGCGTGCTTGTCACCGAGATCGATCCGATCTGTGCATTGCAGGCGGCGATGGAAGGCTACGAAGTCACTACGATGGAAGAGGGAGCGACTCACGGCGACATCTTCGTCACCACAACCGGTTGCAGCGATGTGATCCGTGGCGAGCATCTGGATCGCATGAAGCATCACGCGATCGTCTGCAACATCGGCCACTTCGACAGTGAGATCGATGTCGGCCACTTGAAGCGCCGCGGCGATGTGACCCGCATCGAAATCAAGCCGCAAGTGGATAAGTGGGTTTACCCGGATGGCAAGGCACTCATCGTGTTGGCCGAAGGACGGCTCGTGAACCTCGGCTGTGCGACCGGTCATCCGTCATTCGTGATGTCCAACAGCTTTACGAACCAAGTCATCGCTCAAATGGCAATCTGGTCCGATCCGGATGCTTACGAAATCGGCGTGCATCGCCTACCGAAGAAGCTCGACGAAGAAGTCGCCCGCCTCCACTTGGAGAAACTCGGCGTGAAGCTGACCAAGCTCACCAAGGAGCAATCCGAGTACCTCGGCGTACCGACCGAAGGGCCGTACAAACCGGAACACTACCGGTATTAGGTCACGCAATGTGGCGTGACGCTCCGCGTCGCGCGGCAATCAAGACGCGGAGCGTCGTGCCACAATTTTCAAACAACCGGCGTCAAGACAAATGTCCTGACGCCGGTTTTGTTTTGCCCGCTCCACTGCGGTGAGATTACGCGAGTCCCAAGAATGCGGCATACTGCTCGACTTCAAAGCCGATGAACAATTTTTTGCCGCGACGAATGACGGGCGCTCGCAAAAAACCGCTCGGGCCGATGATCAGCTTCAGCAGATCGTCGTCGGTGATCGAGTCCTTCTTGAAGGCGATCTTGTGAACGGTCTTGCCGCGAGCGATCCAGGCTTCGTCTGCCTGCCGAACAAAGGCGATCGCGGCGGCCGGCTCGAAACGCGTCTTACGAGCGTCAATCGTTTCGCTGATCGTGATTGAGTTCGCGGCCATGAAGTCTTGCGACTTCGTGCAGGTTTGGCAGTTCTTGCGGTGATAGTACCAATCCACTTTTGCGGGCATGTTGATTCCTCGGCGTGCGTTCGACAGAGCCACCCGTCGGGCTACACTGCGCTGCGAGAGACTTAAATCGAGTCGCGTTAACCCACGAGACCATGTGATGAATAGCGAGCAACTCAAAGCCAAACAAGCACCGCTCAAGGCCCGTTACAAGGAAGAGCCGCAGACGGCTCAAATCACGATGAGTGCAACGGGAACGCTGGGGAGCGACGCGATCACGTGCGATGTCGCCTCGCCGGCCGGAGCGATTAAAGCGGGCCTGCATCCGTTGGCGGGAGGTCAAGTAGACTGGGCGTGCTCCGGTGAGATGTTGTTGCAATCGCTCGTCGCCTGCGCGGGAGTCACCTTGAAAGCGGTCGCCACAGCGTTGGAAATTCCGCTGCGTGGCGGACAAGTGATCGCCGAAGGCGACATGGACTTTCGCGGCACGCTGGGAGTCAACAAAGAAACGCCGATCGGCTTTCAACAAGTTCGCCTGCGATTTGAACTCGATAGTGACGCCTCGCCAGAACAGAAACAAAAGCTGCTTGCCCTGACCGAACGCTTTTGCGTCATCTACCAAACGCTGAAGAACGCGCCGACGATCAGCAGCTCCGTTGTTTAACGCGAAACGTCGTGACCCCGTCGCATGGTTTTCCAAACCGTGCGAACAATAAGGATTTCCGACATGCGAAAGATTGTCACGTTGATCGTGCTGAGCTGTGCGGCGTTCGGGTTGTCTCGTCGAACAAACGCGGACGACGCGGGAATCGAATTCTTCGAGAAGAAGATTCGGCCTGCACTGATCGAGCATTGTCAGGAATGTCATGCGGTCAATGCGAAGAAGCTCGGTGGCGGGTTGCTGCTCGATCATCGAGATGGAGTTCGCAAGGGAGGCGATTCGGGGACAGCGGTTGCGCCCGGCAAGCCGGACGAGAGCTTGTTGATCAAGGCGATTCGCTACAACGATGACTCGGTCAAGATGCCGCCGAAGGGGAAGCTGCCTGCGTCGGTGATTGCCGACTTTGAAGCATGGGTCCAGCAAGGAGCCGCCGACCCGCGTGAGAGGCCGGTTCAATCGAAGGTCGCGAAATCATGGGAAGAAACGTTTCGCGAGCGAGCGAATTGGTGGAGCTTGCAGTCGGTTAAAAAACCGGCGGTTCCGCAGCCGAAGAATGCCGAGTGGTCGGCTCATCCGGTCGATCACTTCTTGCTCGCGAAGTTGGAAGAGCAAGGTCTAACTCCGGCCGCACCGGCTGATCCGCACACGCTCGCTCGCAGGCTAAGTCTGGTACTGACAGGTTTGCCGCCAGCCGTAGTGCAAGCTGCCAGCTTGCCACTCCCTGACTCAACAACGAAACCAAAAACAGAACCACAAATTGAGTTGCAAACTGGCAGCGTGTACTACGAAAAGTTCGTGGACTCGCTGCTCGATTCGCCGCACTTTGGCGAGCAATGGGCGCGGCATTGGATGGACGTCGTCCGCTTCTCGGAGACTCATGGCAACGAGTGGAACTACGAAGTGCATCACGCTTGGCGGTATCGCGATTACTTGATTCGCGCCTTTAATGCCGATGTGCCGTATGGCCAATTCGTCCGCGAACACATCGCCGGAGATTTACTGGCTCGACCGCGCCAGAACGAGAAAGAGTCGTTCAATGAGTCGGTCATCGGCACCGGCTTTTACCGCTTCGGCGAAGTGAATCACGACGATTGCATCAGCTTGCGGTCGATCGGTTACGACTTGATCGACAATCAGATCGACACGCTGACGAAAGCGTTTCAGGCGACGACGGTCGCGTGTGCGCGCTGCCACAATCACAAGCTCGATGCGATTTCGATGGAGGACTATTACGGTGTGCTCGCCGTGCTGCGGAGTTCGCGGCAGGTGAGCCACTGCGTTGATTCACCGGAGGTCAACGCGGCGCACAAGGAGCGGCTGCGTGAGTTGAAGATTGAACTGCGTCGCGAACTCGCGGCAGTGTGGCTTGCGGAAGCACCGCAGGTGACACGCTTCATTGCAGCGGCTCACGCCAAACGAGCGAAACTTCCGAACGCAGACGAACTCGCAAACGGGTTGAACCCGCAACGCTTGGAAAAGTGGATCGCCACGCTCGCAGCGGAGAAGCAACCGTTTGACGATCCGTTGCAGGCATTGCGAGTTGTCTCGAACGTCGAGCCGACAACGCTCACTGCCGAATGGCATAAGCTGTCGGAGCAAGTGGCAAAGGAAGATCGCGAGCGGACGGAGTTCAATCAGTCGCAGTTCGTGACATTCGCTGACTTCCGCGTAGGTACGGGCGGCTCGCCTGTGCTTTCAGAGAGTGCGACTTCTGAAGGCAAGTCATCAACGAGTACGAAGAAGACGACAGGCGAGCTGCCCGTTGCCACGGGTTGGCAAATCGGTGGGCAAGGTTTGTCAGACACTTCGTCACGCAGCGGCGACTTCACGTTGAATGCTGAAGGCGATGCGGTCGTGCGCGCGATCTTGCCGACGGGGCGATTCACACACTCGCTTTCCGACAAGCTCAACGGAACGCTGCGGTCGCCGGTGCTGCCGCTCGGCAAGCAGAAGATCAGCTTTCAAGTTCTCGGCCAACGGAGCAGCGCGCTGCGGTTGGTCTCGAACAATTGTCAGCTCAACTACCAAAACTATCGGGCGTTGACGTCGAGCGAATTGCAGTGGATCACGTTCTCGCCGCCGCCCGATCGCGACAGCCTGCGGACGTATGCCGAGTTGATGACGATGTTCGACAACCCGAAGTTTCCCGATCAACTCAGTGCGCTTGGCGGCGACGGCGCGAACTACAAACTGCCGTGGGAGAAAGCGGCAGAGAATCCGCGATCGTATTTCGGAGTCACGCGCGTCGTGCTGCATGATGTCGGTGAACCGCCGAAGGCAGAGGTGAGTCATTTGAAGCGATTGATCGCAGATGACAAACCAAAATCACTGGCCGACATCGCTACTCGTTACGCGGCAGTCATCGAAGCAGCGTTGCGCGCGTGGGCCGAGGACAATGCGACTGACGATGACGTCCGTTGGCTCGATGGATTTCTGAAGCGCGAGTTACTGAGCAACAGCAGCACGCTGTCGCCGCAATGCGAGGCGTTGGTGAAAGAGTACCGGCGTGTCGAAGCGGAGTTATCGTTGCCGCGCGTGGTCGCGGGGATGTCAGACGGCGGAACGGGGATCGAGCAACCGGTCTTCGTGCGCGGCGATTGTCAGAAGCCGGGACCGGCAGTGCCGCGACGGTATCTCGAAGTGCTCGCGAAATCGCGTGAGCCGTTTACATCCGCCGGAAGTGGCCGACTGGAATTGGCTGATCGGATCGCTGCGGCAAACAATCCGCTGACCGCTCGGGTGATGGTCAATCGCGTCTGGCAACATCTGTTTGGAACTGGCCTGGTTCGCTCAGTCGATGACTTCGGGCATGTCGGCGAGCTGCCGTCGCATCCGGAGTTGCTCGATTATCTCGCGGACCAGTTTGTCGCCGAGGGTTGGTCGGTGAAGAAGTTGGTTCGCTCGCTCGTGCTGACGCGCACGTTTCAGTTGAGCAATCAGCCGTCGGTACTTGCACATGATCTCGATCCGCAGAATCGACTGTTGCAGCATTACTCGGCGCGACGCATGGAAGCCGAAGGAGTCCGCGACTCGATGTTGGCTGCGTCGGGCCGACTTGATCGGCGTCTGTTTGGCATGAGCGTGCAGCCGTTTCGCGAGAAAGAATACGCCGACCGCCGACTCTTTCCGGGACCGCTCGATGGAGCCGGTCGCCGCAGCGTTTACATCAAAAACAACTTGATGGAGTCGCCGAAGTTCCTCAGCGCGTTCAACTTCCCTGGCGGCAAAGTGACTCAAGGCCGCCGCGATGTGACGAACGTCCCCGCGCAAGCACTCGCGCTGCTCAACGATCCGTTCGTGCTGCAACAAGCCGACGTTTGGGCTGCGCGATTGATTGTTCGCACGGATGATTCCGTCGCGAAGCGAATCGCAGTGATGTTCGAGACCGCGCTCAATCGCCCACCAAGTGCCGACGAACTGGCTCGCTTCGAACAGGCAGTCGGGCAGTTGGCAGAACTGCATCAAGTCGCTGCGATAGATTTGCTCAAGAGCCAACCGCTCTGGAAGGACATGGCTCACGCGATGTTCAATTTGAATGAATTCATCTACGTGCCGTGACGATTTTCTACGTAGCCGCCATCGCTCCGAGGCTTTGAAACAATGACGTGGGGCACTTTTTTAACGTGCCAATTCGGCCTGTTTCGAACGCGTTGAAAACGTGCTCCACAAAATCTTCACAGACTCTCCGCGTGACGAAACGGTCGCTTCTCGAAGCGAAGGTGAGCAATCGGCTCGTCACGCGGAGCGGCAATGATTATCCCGTTCAAAAATTCGTCAGCGTTTCTCGCCCCGCCTTTGTGGTGAGAGCTTGAAATATCTGAGTCGAAATTGATTGTCCGAGAAACCGAACGCGGCCATCGCCCATCAAAAAGTGGACTCCTTGAGGATGCGAACTACTGAAGTCATCAATATGAGCAGCCGCATGATTGGGCGTGTGATCGGACACCGCCAAGATTCGCACGAACGCTTCTTGGCCCGCTGGAATGACTCCCAACCATGTCGAATGCCATTCCGGTGAAGCGGTCATGTTCGTCTTGTGCTCACCCACGAGAAAAGTATTGCTCAGACCATCCATGATATCGGTGAAGCGTGTGGGCTTGTTGTGGCCGAAGGCACCATCGCCGAGATAGAGCGTTCCCGGTGGCGTCACCGATACGTTATCCAAGTCTGTGGTGCCAAAACTTCCCACGTAATTCGCAGCGGGGAGCGTCACAATCGGAGCGCCAGTCGTTTCGTTATTCAGCGTCCAGAGATCCGGTGAGGAGTCTGACGGGCATCGAAACACAGGTAACGCTCTGTCTCGAATGGCCGCGTTTGAAGCGTGGTCCAACGTCGCATTGAAATTGATCTTGCGATACAGGGCCGTGTTTTCCAATTGCGGCAACAGATGAGAGGCCCAGCCCCAACCGGTCGGGCCGTTCGCATTCGGAGCGTTTCCCGAGACGCCCAGCCAGCCCGGCGGCAGGCATTTGGCATTTTCGTGGTAGCTATGCAGAGCAACACCGATCTGCTTGAGATTGCTCTGACACTGTGACTTTCGAGCCGCCTCGCGAGCCGCTTGAACGGCAGGCAATAGCAACGCGATCAAGATGGCGATGATCGCAATCACGACGAGCAACTCAATCAATGTGAAGCCGCGCGGAGTTGATGACTCGCGTGGGCGTGAAACAACAAGTTCAGAATTCATGACCGAAGACTCCTTAAGGCGTATGCAAAACCGACAAGCATCAGCAACATCGAAATGCCGAGCGGTCGGAATCAAAAAATGAAGACGCGTTCAAACGTCGCCAAATAACGGGACGTCGAACGACCGAAACGTTGAGCACCACAAATCCGTCGAGCACATCACGCGACTCGAACAGACTGCAAATCAGCAGCAGTAAATCGCTGTGATTAGGCTCTGTCCCGCAAGGTTGAGGTTTCGTAGGACGGGACTCTTACCCATCTTTTACGTCACTCGACGGGCAAGAGTGCCCGTCCTACAGATTTGCGGAGCGGAGCCTAGCAAAAGGCGTCAACACTCTGAGGAGGGGCACGCGGAGCTGCCGCAAAAACGGCGGGAGAAAGTTCGCATTGTGGCTCGATCGTCAGTGCGACAATCGCCAAGCAAACGGGGGAACTCACGATCACAACGCTCGGTGGCGTTGAATGGGACAAGCCCAAGAACTGGCACAGCGAGCAATCATCGTGTCGGCAAGGGAGCGGGCCGTTCGTGGGAACTCGTTGCGGTTGCGAACCGCTCTGGTCGCTGGCGTGAGAATGAGTGCGTGAATACGTCGGCGAGTGCTGATGTTTGTGAGTGTGCCGACAACCGTGGCCATGTGAATGAGAAGCCGTCGGAACCACCGACTGGTCCTGTGATGCCACCGAGCAATCGGTATGGCTGTGGCTCAAATGACTGTGGCTTAGTGCCAACGTCATCCCCACGAGGAACCAAATGGCCCACGCGGAAACCAAGCTGCGGTGTAAGAGAGAACGGTGCATCATTCAGCCACAAAGAGATCAATCACAAACAATCGCCGAGAATTTGGACGGTCACAATACGGCGAAACGTCGCAATTGTGACGGGCGACTTTCCCAAAGCGGGCAGAATTGTGGCGAGCCGATCCGCGTCGAACAATCCACGCCTCGTGAATTTTCCGCGTGCTTTTCATCTCTATGGCTGAAACGAAACAGTGGAGAATCGAACTTTGAACGCACGATATTTCACACGTTTCGCGAACGAGATCGCGATTACGGATCAACTCGGATCACGCCACGCGATCGACGCAATCCGTTGATGCTTGGCTGTGCAGGCGGATTCGTTGCGGGATCGATCGGAGGTAGCGGCTTCAGTTCGATGACTGGAACGTCTGGGTCCAAGATGCGCGGCTTGTTCTTGTCAATCTCGGCCTCGCGCATCGAAAGGAACCAAGACGTTGCTTGCATGGTTTCTGGCATGAGTCCGAGGACGCGGTACTTCAGACGGACTCGGTAGTAGTGCAAGCCGTGCGGGGTGTCGAAGTCGATGAAGCGGAAGAATTGAGGTTTTTGAATCGCCGGTTCGAGACGCACAAATTCGGGCGGCAGGCCACGGTGTCCGTCGTGCGACGCCCATTGGCCAGAGACCGCCTTCGGAATCGGCATCGTCAATGCAGAGTTGAGGAACGGTGCGGCAATCGGGTCGGGTGCGAACTCCGTTTGTTCGAGCAATCGCAGCGACGGTGCGAGATCGATGAGCTTCCACCCCGCTTCGGCTCCGGCGTCTTCGATCTTGCCGTGGACAAAATCGTTGGCGTTCTCATCCTTCGGAGTGGCTCGTCGTTCGATTTCAAAGTCGAGCCACTCGACGGCATAGGGCATCTGCTCCGCGCGGACGAGCATCTCCAGCCAAACCGCGTCGACCAGTTTGCCAGCCGGTTGAGTGGTCTGTGCATCGGTCTTCTCGGAGTCAGCCTTGTTGGTATCGCTCTTCGCGTCCGAGTCAGACAGCGTTCGCACTCGGACCAATTCTTGAGACAGAAATAGTTGGTTCATCGGCCAATGCTTCGGCAGAGTCACAACGGATGCAGTCGTCAGATCGCAAGCGACTCGAAAGCCGGTCATTGGCGGAGTTGTCGTTGCGGCGGGATGTAACCATTCGCTCGGCTGCGAGCGGTTGATGTGCTGACGAAAATCGCCGCCGCAGAAGACGGTCGGATCAGTATTCCAAATCATGGCGTTGGGAGTTGTCCGACGAGGATCATTGTCGGGCGGAGTGTCGCCATGCCACGCCCATTCGGCGACGTTGCCGATGAGGTCATGCAGGCCGAACGAGTTCGCCGCATACGATCCGACCGGTGCCGTCGTCGTGAAGAACTGTGAGCGGTACGCCAGCTTGCCGGGGCCAAGCGTGGCGGGGAGCCACGATCCGGCTCGCGCACAGAACTCCCATTCGCGGCGAGTCAGCAGGCGATACGGCTTCTTTTCCTTCAAACTGAGCCAATGACAGAAGGCGAGCGCGTCCTCGAACGAAACCTGCACGACCGGATGCTGGTCCGAGTCTTGTTCGATCTCCGGTTTTCGCCACGAGTGCGGCTTCGCGGGCTGACCATTCTTCGAGCGTTCCGCTTCCGTGACGTACTTCGAGTCTTCCACGAACTGTCGAAACTGAGCAACCGTGACTTCGTGTGTCCCGACGAGAATCGGGCCATTCATCGCGTAGCCACGCTCGCCAGAGCGTGGGCCGAACGCCGTCGATCCAACGCCAGCATCTGCACCACCGCTTCCCAACATGCTGCCAAACCCACCCGCACCTGTTCCCCCCACGCTCTGGGCGAGCGTGGCTACGCCGCGCGCGTCGCCGAACGATCCGGGCGGGATGACTCGCAGTTTCAAACCGATCGAGTTCGTCACTTCCACTGGCGACTTCGACTTCTCGGCCCAAGCCGCTTGCAGCGCAACCGCCTCGCGCGGCGAGAACGGCATCTCGGCCTTCGGGAGTTTTGAATTCTCGTCGAACTTCTCGACGGCGGCGTTCCCTTTCTCGTCGACACTGGTCGGTCGAGACCACTCGCGGCGGCAGACGATGAGCTGCTCGTGCGCCTTCGGCTGAAAGCCGCGCGGCAGCGGTTGATGCCGCGACGTCCAACAGATCACGAGCCGGTCATCCGCGATCGTGAAGACTCCGTGCCGCACTATTCCACCGACGACTTCCGACATCAGGTGCAGTTCGCGATCGTTGCGAACCTCGACACTGAATTGACTTTGCTCGGAGTCATCGAAGATCAGCAGTCCGTCGCGAAACTCCAAGAACCGCAGTTGATCGGTCGTGCTCGGCGTGACTGCGGCAGCGGGAGAAGCGGGAGAAGCGAACGGTGCCATCATGCCCGCACCGCCACCCGCCGTCGCCGGCGCGAGCGGCGGCTCATCCCCCTGAAGCGTAAGCACGACCCACCGACCGAGCAGCGGCTTGAGCGAGGCGCGATCCGCAGCAAGCGGTCCTGCATCATGCAAACCGCCTGGCTCTGACATCGGGTTAAACGGAGATGCGCTCGGAACACTGTTCGACAACAGTTGCGGCTTCGGAAACGCTTGCGATCCAAGCGGTCGCTGTGGTTCGTCCCGATTCATGATCACTGCCGGATCCGTGAGGTGAAGCGTGGCACGCCCGGGCACTTCGATCGCTGTTTCTCTCTGAGATTCCGTGGTCCTTGCCAGCAAGTACAACATCACCGCGAACGTTAGCGGAGTCCCGATGATCGAGAGACAGGCGATCGCAAAGTGCCGCTGCCAGCCGGTCAGACGCTCGCGCATCCAACGCTCGGAACCGCGCACGAAGAACGGGCGGACGAACAACAAGCCGAACAACAAGCCGAACGCCGTCAGCGATTGCACACCGAAGATCAATCCAGAAGCTAACGGAGTCGGTTGATAGCTCGCAGCCAACCAGAACCCGCAACCGACTGCCGGTAGGAACAAAACCGCTCCAATCCAGACCAACCAACTCGACGTATTCCAAGCCGCTCGAAACGCCGAGCAGACGGCAAACGTCACCAACAAATTCCACGCGGCGAAACTCAGGAACGACGTCACGTTGTTCGAGCCAGTCTCACCGGAAGCCACGATCAACCACAGCACGATCGCCACGGTCGTGCCGATACCGAGCATCGGCCAGAAGGCGTATTTAGGGCCAAGCCGCTCGCGAGCCGCCCGATCGTGGGGCAGGTTTTCAACCTGCTCGGCCAATGACTTTTCTGCCGCAGCAGGGGCAGGCAGGTTAGAAACCTGCCCCACGAGAGGCGGTCGTTGCATCACATGTGGCTGCTGCACATGAGCCAGCCAGCGGCCGAGGAGTTCGCTCACTTCGGTCGCGGTTTGGAAGCGATCGTCGGGGTTCTTCGCGAGCAACTTCTCGATGATCGCGACCAGCCAATCGGGGATATCAGGATTGATCGCTCGCAGCGGGCGCGGCGCGTCTTCGCAGACACGCTTCAGCACCGCCATCGTCGTGCGTGCTCGGAACGGTGAGTGGCCGGAGCACATCGCATACATGACCGCTCCGAGGCTGAAGAGGTCGGCGCGGGCATCGACATCGCGGCCCCAGGCTTGTTCGGGAGCCATGTATTGCGGAGTCCCCGCGATCACACCGCTGAGCGTCAAGCTGGCGTCGTCCATCACGCGAGCCAACCCGAAGTCGGTCAGCTTCACGCGCTGCACGCCGTTCTCCAGCAGAATGTTCGCCGGCTTCACGTCCCGATGCACGACTCCTTGAGCATGTGCCGCCGCGAGTCCGGCCGCCGTCTGCATCGCGATCCGCAGAATCTCTTTTAGTTCCAGTGGCCCGTCCTGATCGATCCGCTCTTGCAGTGACCCGCCCGCGACGAACTGCATGATGATCTTCGGCAACGTGGCCGACGCGTCCCGCGTCGGAAGACCGATGCGAGACGCATCGGCCACGCCCTCTTCGATCGCGTGAATCGTGACAACGTTGTCATGACAGACCGCCGCCGCCGCTTGAGCCTCGCGAATGAATCGCTTTCGTGCGACCGCGTGATGCGCGAGATGCGAGGCCAGCACCTTCACCGCGACGACTCGATGCAAGCTCGGATCGTAAGCCTTGAGCACGACTCCCATGCCGCCCCAGCCAATGACCTCGCTAATCTCATGCTGACCGAGTTTTCCCAGCAACTTCGGGTCATCCGACAGCTGCAAGAAGTCGAGCGTTCGCTGCGGATCGGTTTGTTCGTGCTCACCGTCGCCAGAGCCATCATCCGTCTTGAGCCGTTCCATCGCTGCGGCGAGCGGCCCGTCAGTCCACTCGTCCCGTTCTTTCAAAGTTGCCGCCAGGCCAATCCACGATTCACCACCGACCGTCATCTGCTTCAACGCCGTTTCGCATTTCGAGCATTGATCGACATGAACCTGCACCATCGCCAGTTGCTCGGCAGACAAACCGCCGTCGAGCAACGCTCGCAAAATGACGTTCTCAGGACACACAGTTTTCGAGGTGACATCAGGCATGGCATGAACTCGCTCAGGGTGGTGGCCCATCGTAACGTCAACCGGAGGATGTGTACTCTTGCCCGGCGACTTCGTTCCGGCTCAAACGGATGGGCAAGAGTGCCCATCCTCCAAGAGATACGAGCCACCGAGCGAAAGTTATCGCGAAAAGTTGGGTATATTGAACTACTGCAATTCGGAATCATCACCCAGCAGCCACTTCACCTGCTCTTTCAATCTCTCCATCACGCGGCCCTTCGCAAGATAGACGGCTGCGGTTGTGAGGCCGAGTTCTTCCGCGATCAGTTTCCCCTCGCGGCCCTCAACAGCGGTTTGCCAGAAGGCGGTCCAGGTCGCCTCGGAGAAGTCAGCGCGGATCAGCCGCGCGGCGTAGTGAAACAACTGCCGTTCGTATTCGGCGTCCCATTCGGCTGAGTCGTCTTGAGTGACCAAGCTGTCGGTTGCCGCTCGCCATTGCGAACTGTCACCGGTGGCCGCCACCTGTCGTCCGATCGCTCGCCAGTGATCGGTCAGGCGGTTTCGGACAACCGTGAATAGCCAGGCGCGGAATGAGCCGCGTTTCGGGTCGTAGACCAAACTCTTTGCCGACAGTGCGACCTGACGAAGGACATCTTGCGTGAGATCTGCCGCGTCCGCTTCTTGCAGACCGCGCTTGCGGACGAAGCCGAAGACCAGCGGCGCATACAAATCAACAAACCGCTCCCACGCCTCTCGGTCGTGAGCGTCTTTCAATCGGACCAGCAAGCTGGGCTGTGTCGGCGGCAGGTGCGGCATGGTGAACTCATCACAGGATACGATCGGTCGTGGCTGAGTTATCGTGGAAATCATTGTGGCTCGACGCTCCGCGTCGAGAGAGTGCTTACTTTCGAGTCTTCTAACGCCTTTCACGACGTGGAGCGTCGTGCCACATTCCTCGAATTCGCGATAACGTGCTCGCGGAGGTGTCGCAATGCTGTTGATTTCATCGCGGAGACTGAGCTTGAAAAGAATTCTTTTTGCTGCCGTCGTTGTTCTGCTGAGCAACTCAACGGGAGACGCCGACGACGTGAATTGGCTGGCCGAAGTCCAGAAAGCTCCTGCGAATCCATCGCGCGAGCGGCTTGGGATGCTGATTCCGTTGCTCGTCAATGATCGTGGCGGCGCGATCACTACGCGAGCCGGTTGGGAAACACAGCGGAAGATCGTTCGCGATGAATGGCTGAAGTTTCTCGGTCCGATGCCGGAACCTCGCCCGGTGGTGAAGTTGGAGGTGCTCAAGACAGAGCAACTCACAGAAGTCACGCGGCAGCTTGTTCGCTACGAAGGCGAACCGGGGTTGTTTGTGGAGGGGTATTTGTTGTTGCCGAATGTACCACCTCAAAGTGGGACTCCCACAAAGCGAGCGGGCATCGTGGCCTTGCATCAGACCACGAACTCTAGCATCGACGAGGTCGCTGGCGTGAGTGGGCCGGATTCAATGCAGATTGGATTAAAGCTGGCCAAGCGCGGGTTTATTGTGCTGTGTCCACGTTGTTTCTTGTGGCAAAACGTCAAAGACTTCAACGAGGCGGTCGCGAAACATCGTGAGCAGCATCCGAATTCGCTCGGCATGGCGAAGATGCTTTACGACGCGATGCGTGGCGTCGATGTCCTCGTGAGCTTACCCGATGTCGATGCGAACCGCGTCGGCGCGGTCGGGCATTCGCTCGGAGCGAAGGAGGCATTGTACCTCGCTGCGTTCGATGAACGGATCAAAGCGGCCGTCGCCAGCGAAGGCGGGACCGCGTTTCGCTCGACGAATTGGGACGCCCCGTGGTATCTCGGCCCAGCGATTCGCGACGAAAACTTTTCACTGAATCATCATCAGCTTCTTGCGCTCATCGCCCCGCGACCATTCTTGATCCTCGGCGGCGAATCCGGTTCCGGCGCAGCCGATGGCGATCGAAGCTGGCCCCTGCTTGAAGCCGCGCTGCCTGCGTGGAAATTGTACGGCGAACCGACTCCACTCGGACTTCTCAATCACCGGCAAGGTCATTCAATCCCGGAGTCGGTCTTTGAGCGAACGAGCGAGTGGCTCAAAACCTATCTTCAATGAACTGATGCCGTTTAAGAAATCCTGAAGATGCGCTGAGCACTATCAACGGCGGCGAAATTGTTTCAATGACAAATATAGGACGATTTCAGAAAATGTCGAAGTTGGTCTTTTCCAGAGTGACGTCCCGTGGCCGTGAGTTCACGGCAGGAGGGCTTGAAGTGAAACATGTTGGAGCACTCGCCTCACTGCGTTTCCGGTGACTGATCTATTTCTGCAAGACTTGTCGGCAGACGACCAGACGATCCTCGCGGGGCACTTGGCGGGATATCACTCGCCAAAGATCAGCACGATGGTCGGTTGCTCGGAGCAAACGGGGCGGCGTCCGACTTGCTTGCGTTGTCGCTCTGAGCTTGGCGGCTATCATGACGAGCCCTAATTTCAACCGCCGTTTCGAGCCGCATCATGGAAGTTGTTCCCGCTTCAGCCACCTACACCGTTCTCGCTCGCCGCTATCGCCCACAGGGGTTTGAGGAGGTGATCGGGCAAGAGCACATCGCGACATCGTTGCGAAACGCAATCCTCTCCGGCCGCGTCGCGCACGCGTATCTGTTTACGGGGGCTCGCGGAGTCGGCAAGACATCGACCGCACGCATTTTGGCGAAAGCGTTGAACTGCCCGAATGCTGTCGATGGGACTCCCTGCAATCACTGCGACACGTGTGAAGGGATTGCTGCGGGACGCGATGTGGACGTGCTGGAAATCGACGGTGCCTCGAATCGCGGGATCGACGACATCCGGCAACTGCGATCCAACGTCAGCGTCAAGTCGATGCGGTCGCAGTACAAGATCTACATCATCGACGAAGTTCACATGCTGACGAAGGAGGCCTTCAACGCGCTCTTGAAGACGTTGGAAGAGCCGCCGCCGAATGTGAAATTCATCTTCTGCACGACCGAGCCGAATAAAGTTCCTGACACCATTCTTTCTCGTTGTCAGCGTTTCGATTTCGGCACGATTGCTCTGACACAGATCATCGATCGACTCGCGTCGATCGCTCTCGCTGAGAACATGGAAGTCGAGCCGGCAGCCCTCGAACTCGTTGCTCGCCGAGCCGCCGGTTCGATGCGTGATAGCCAGTCGATCTTCGATCAACTGCTGGCGAGTGCCGACAAGCGGATCACGGCGGCGGAAGTCCATCGGCTATTGGGGACCGCAAGTGATGAACGCTTGATGGAGTTGTTGGACGCGATCATCCGGCGGCAACGCGGTCTGACTTTGTCACTATTCAGCCAGGCTCTTGCCGAAGGAGCGCAGCTTGGCGAATTCACCGACCAGATTCTCAGTTACCTGCGCGACCTGATGGTTCTCGCTGCCGAAGCGACGAACGTGCCGCTGTTGAGCGTTTCGGAAACTAATCGAACGCCGCTGACTCAACAGGCTCAAACATGGGGCTTGAACACGGTCGTGGCCGCGTTGCAGATCATTGCCGAAGCAAAGTTCAAAGTGCAGCGAGTCACGTTTGGCCGAGCGATCATCGAACTGGCTTTGATCCGGTTGACGATGCTGGAGCAATTGCAGTCGCTCGACGCGTTGTTGACGGAGCTAACCTCGCTGCAAACCGCTCGACTTATCGTACCGACATCACAGGTCAGCAGTCCGTTGGACGCTGCCGAAAAAAAAAAGCCTGAGCCAATAACGCACGTCGCGTCGCTTAAAGACACTGCTGAAGACACCGCCAACCGTGGGACGGGTACTCTTGCCCGTCACGAACTGGAACCAGCTCAGCCAGCGATCCTGACTCAAAATGCTGAGCGGCCGAGTTTGTCTGCCTATGAAACTGTGCCGAAGCCCTCCGGCAGCGATGAGGAAATGACGGGCAAGAGTGCCCGTCCTACGGAGAATACGGCTGCTGAACTGGTCGAGCCGGAATGTTCTGAGACGGAGGAATTCTCCGCTTCAGAACTGCTCTCAGAGCCAGAAGCGGCCCAAGCAACCGCCGTTCCACCGGAATCAAGTCTTGATTTTCGGCCCGGTGCAGAAACCGCATTTTGGGCGCAAGTCATTGCTGAACTTGGTGATGATATTGGTAAGAACTTTCGGAAAGTGGTCCGCACGGCAATTAGCGGGCCAAACCGCCTGGAACTTGTCTTTCCCAAGAGCTACCTTTTTGCCAAGCAGTTTTGCGAGAAGGTTGAGGTTCGCGGACGGCTTGAAGAAGTGGTTTTTCGGTTGGCGGGGAAGCCGGTCCAAGTGGCCTTTTCCGTTACAGACGACATTCCGCCAGACGCGCCGACAACCAGAACAGCAGCCCCAACGCGACGCCTGGATTTGTCCACGAACGGCGATCCGTACGTCGACAAAGCTATCGAGCTTTTCAATGCCAAAATTATGAAGAAGGAAGCCGTCAACCGGGCCGTGACCGGGACGGATTAGCGTGAGCGCAATGTTCAAAGGGCTGGCCAATATCGCTCAGATGATGAAGCAGGCTCAGGAAGCCCAGTCCCGTATGGGAGAGATCAAAGAGCGGCTCGGTCGGATGAAAGTCCAAGGCACTGCGGGGGGCGGACTCGTCACGCTGGAAATGAACGGCCACCAAGAAGTGCTCGGCTGCCGGATCGACGAGTCGCTGCTGCGGCCTGACGATCGGGAGATGGTTGAGGACTTGGTCGTTGCTGCCGTGAGCGAGGCGTTGCGTAAAGTCCGCGACTTGGCGACTGACGAATTTTCGCAAATGGCAGGGGGACTCGATCTCGGTTCCATGAAAGACATGCTCGGCGGATTGAGCGGCGGGAACTAAAG
>JAYUFI010000662.1:0-4433 GCA_043738805.1 Planctomycetaceae bacterium
TCTGGCACCAACCGCCGATAGCAATGATGAAATTCAGGCGTCGCCGCTTTGTGACACTGACTGTTGATGAAGGCGACAAGTGCGTCAGGAGGACGCGATTTTGCAATGGCATTGGATGCGAACTCTGGGATTGTGGGCCGCCTTGCTCGGACTGGCTCTCGACCTTCCGGTGAGTCCACGGAAATGTCACGGCCTGTTCGTGACTTGTGCTCATGCGGCAGACCGAGTCCAGTGGCGATCGCGCACGAAACGAAACGATCCGATTCTCCAAATTGGTTTCGAGAACGCCGCTCCCGTCGAGGAGCCCCTCAACGGTCAACTCTTGGCTGATGAAGAACCGCCGTTTGTGGACACACCCGAACCGTCGTCCATTGATCACGACGAAGCCAGTAACGAGATGGGGTATCAAATTCTCCCCCGAGGATTGATGTACCGTTCTTACATCGCCGGTGAAAAAGAACCGCGATTTCAGTCGATGTGGCTCAAAGAAACCGGACGAGGCCGCGTTTGGGATACGCAAATGGGTGGTCGAGTCGGGTTGTTGCGGTATGGCACGTTCGATGTCGTGAACCCTCAAGGCTGGCAATTGGACATGGAAGGTGGCGCTCAAGCTCGCGTCGATCCGCAACAAAAGTCCGATCTTGAGGCCGTCGATTTTCGCTTCGGCCTGCTTTCAACGTGGCGCTTCGGAAAGAACGCGTTCAAAGCAGGTTACTACCATCTCAGCTCGCATATCGGTGACGAGTACCTGTTGCGCAATCCCACGTTTCAACGCAACAACTATGTCCGCGATTCAGCGATCATCGGTTGGACTTTCGACATGACCGAAGACATGTCGGCTTACGGCGAAGTCGCATACGCGGCGGGGGCTCAAGGAGGTGCGAAGCCGTTGGAGTTTCAATATGGTTATCAATACACGCCGCTACGAGCTTATGGTTTTCGTGGTGCTCCGTTCTTCGGAATTAACGGCCATACGCGAGAAGACTTCAATTGGATCACGAGCGTGAACACCGTTGCTGGCTGGCAATGGCGTGGCGAACAAACGAACCATCTCTTCCGCGTCGGCTTGCAGTACTACACCGGACCGGCAATCCAATGGGAACTCGTCGGACGTAACGAAACACTCTGCGGCGCGGGGCTCTGGTTCGATTACTAAAATCCGCCCAGCCTACTTTGGCGTGAGGCGAATTGGTTTCCCGCGATCAACTCACTATCCGACAGGCGAACCGTAGAGTGCAAGCTTCGGACTGATCGCCAGTCGAAACCCATTTGGAACTGATGCCAACCAGGTCACCAAATCAATCAGGGGAACTCATGACTCACGCATCGCTCAGCGGTTTAACGGCCGCAACTCACACACCGTTTTATGCCGACGGTTCGCTCAACCTTGCGGTGGTCGCACAACAGGCCGCCCACTTGCTGGCCGATCAGGTCTCGACAGTGTTCATCGGCGGCAGCACGGGAGAGAGTCATTCGCTCTCGCTGACCGAACGGCAGGCGTTATCGCAGCGCTGGTCAGAAGTGGCTCGCGGCACGGCGCTACGAGTCGTTGTGCATGTGGGATCGAACTGCTTGTCCGATGCTAAGACGCTCGCGGCACAAGCTCAGCAGTTGGGAGCAGTCGCGATTTCGGCACTGGCTCCGAGTTACTTCAAGCCTCGTTCACTCGACGTGCTCATCGCATTTGCCGCCGACATCGCAGCCGCAGCGCCGCAAACGCCGTTCTATTTCTACGACATTCCCGTGATGACGAACGTCAACTTTTCGATGCCCGACTTTCTCGCGCAGGCTCAGGACCGCATTCCGACGTTGGCGGGAATCAAGTTCACGAACCCGGACCTGATGGCGTTTCAGCTTTGCCTACGAGCCGACTCCGGCAAGTGGGATGTGCTGTTCGGTTGCGACGAATTCTTGTTGGCAGCGCTCGCGCTCGGCGCGAAGGGAGCGGTCGGCAGCAGCTACAACTTCGGCGCGCCGATCTATCACCGCTTGATCGCGGCGTTCGAGCGAGGCGATCTCGGCACCGCGCGCGAAGAGCAGTTCCGCAGCGTTCGTCTACTCCAACTCGTCGCAAGCTATGGTTACATGGGCGCGGCGAAAGCGGTGATGGAAATGCTCGGAGTCCCCGTCGGCCCGGCGCGATTGCCACACAACAACCTCACCAACGAACAAACCGCCGAGCTACGCAGCAAGCTGGAATCAATGGGATTTTTTGAGTGGGTGACGACCTGATGGCATTCGCATCTTCATTCCGACCGAATTTCTCCACCCAATCAAATCGCTCACTCCGCATTCAGTTTCCTGAAGCACGACGCCTGTTATGCTGCTAACCGCAGCCTGATCGACAGCGAGTTCGTGTTCCTCCAAGAACAGAGCGTCCCACTGAAAGCCAACGATTACCGCATGCAGGAACTGCTCCGGTTCGTCATCAAGAGTGATTTGTTTTTGAAGAAGTAGCCAACGTAGCCATCATCGCTCCGCGTGATGAGCCGAATTGCCAAACCGCATCGGTGAACTGTTCGGCTCGTCACGTGGAGCGATGACGGCTACGTTGGTCTGAGTTGGAGCCTCATCCACAAAGGCGAAGTCATGGCCACGATTCCTTTTCATCTCACCGGCGAAGCGTTGTGGCGGCGCATGGAGCGAGCTGTGGAAAAAATCCAGGAACGCTTGGAAAAAACGGCACGAACGCTGGAACAAGCCGGGATTCCTTACGCCATCATCGGCGAGAGCGCGGTGCGTGCCTGGGTCGCTCAGGCCGATGAAGCCGCCGTGCGGACGACGCGCGACGTTGACATCCTGCTGCGGCGATCCGATTGGATAGCGGCGATGGAGTCCGCTGGGTTCGTGTACCGCCATGCGAGGGGCATCGACATGTTTCTCGACGGTCCCGACGCCAAAGCACGCGACGCCGTGCATGTGCTGTTCGCCGGCGAGAAAGTTTTCCCGAACGATCTCGTGGCTGCTCCCGACGTGACCGAATCGGAGAACATTCAGGCCCATCGGACGCTGACGCTCGAAGCGCTTGTCCGAATGAAGTTGAATTCGTTTCGCGACAAAGACCGCATGCACGTTCGCGACATGATCGACGTCGAACTGGTAGATGAATCCTGGTGCGCTCGTTTCCCGCCAGAACTCGCCGCGCGGCTGAAGGAATTGCTCGACAACCCCAACGGATAGTCACGGCTCCGGTTCGTCATCAAGAGTGATTTGTTTTTGAAGAAGTGAGTGTCGCGATACAAATGCGCGACAACTGAGGCGGGGAATTTTCAACACACTGTTCGACGGGATGTGCTGACGATGAAGCCATACAAGAAAGCTGACGTGTCCGAGGCAGGGCTGGAAGATCTTGTCCGGCGGCACTCCGGCTTAATCGAAGATGGCTTGGTCTACGTCGATCATCAGAAGGCAGCGGCAGGCGGACGGTTAGATGTCCTGCTGGTCGATAGCGGCAAGTCGCTCGTCGTCGCGGAACTGAAGATCGTACAAGACGACGGGATGCTTCTTCAGGGAGTCGATTACTACGACTACGTCTCAAGCCACGTCGAGGCATTTGCCCGTTTATACAAGCCCCACGGGATTGATCCGACTCAGCAAGTCCGCCTATTTCTGATAGCGCCCTCGTTCTCGCAAGCCTTGGTCAACCGGTGCAAGTGGCTCGACCTTCCCATTTCTCTTTTCACGTTCAACTGCCTGCACTTTGAAGGCGATGACGATCTTGTTCCAATCTTTGCCGAGCATACGATTCCGACGCCGCCGAAAGTGCTTGAGGTAACGCAACTCGATGATCATCTGGGATACATCACCGATCTGAACGTACGAGGCAATGTTTCGGTGCTTCTCGACGAAATCAAGACGTGGAGACCCGGAAGCATCTCTCTCGACCCGATCAAGTACGCGATTTCGATGAAGGTCAACGGCCGCGTATTCGCGTACTTTTATCCCCGCCGGAAGCATTACCTCCTTGCCACCTACAACGCTGACGAAGAGTGGACTGAATACTCGATCAAAGATGACGACGATCTCGCGAAGGTGAAGCCCATCATACGGGCCACGATGGAACGCAAAGTGAAGTGATTGCCGAACAGTGTCGATAGCCTTTTTACTCACCACCAACCTTCATTCCGGATGTGTTCCATGACTTCTCCCGTTCAACTTAATCGTCGTGCGGTGCTCAAAGGTTTGGCGGGGGTCACGCTGGCTCTGCCGTTGTTGGAGGCGATGGGGAAGGAGGTCGCGGCGAAAACTCCGCGGCGGTTCTGTGCGATGTACACGGCCAACGGCATGTCGTTGCCGAATCCGAAACACGGGATCGACGAATGGAGCTGGTTCCCCAAGACCGAAGGCCGCGCGTTCGAGTTCGGCAAATCGACCGAGCCGCTGCGGCCCTTCCGCGAACAGCTCAGCTTTCTGGGGGGCCTGCATCATCCGAA
>JAYUFI010000663.1:0-1650 GCA_043738805.1 Planctomycetaceae bacterium
CAAACTACTTTTCCCGTAGGCCGGATTTCCAATCCGGCATTTGGCCGTGGTGGCGTGATGAAGAATGGCGGATTGGAAATCCACCCTTTGCCGTCCGGCCGGATTGGAAATCCGGCCTACGTGAAGAGAGACGCGCCCTAGATTTCTAGAATCCATCGCCGCTCGTGAAGCTGCCGCCGGAGTCGCTGCTGCCTCCTCCGCTTGGGGTACTGCCGCCGAACGATGAATCACTCCCGCCGAATGAAGTACCACCGCCGCCAAATGAGCTATCCGCTCCGTGCGAAGACATTCCGCCAAAGGAACTGCTGCCCCCTGTATCGCCAAAAGAGCCCTGCGATGATGGCTGATGCGATGAATGGTGATGCGACGACGCAGCGCTCACATGAGCGGCGACGTCAATCACAGCGGCCGTGAATTGCAGGGCCACGTTGAGCAACGCTTGATTGTTCATGGCATCGGCCGCGATTCCGCCGAGTTGACTCGTTTCCGTCGGCCGAAATCGCTGCTGAGCCTGCATCGTTCGCCACAGATCTTCGCTCGTCAAATCGCCGGCGGCCACGCGAGCCAGCAAGGCGTCGAATTCAAACGGTGGCTCAAAGTACGAGCGTGCCGAGTCGAAGTTTTGCTGACGACACCGGCTGATGACCCGTTCGATGTCGTGGACTCGCTCGGTCACCCGGCGACTTCGATTCAGTTCATCGATGCGCGGTTTCGATCGGTCCAGCTCCGTTGTCACGGCGGTGATCGTGGCGACGATTTGATCGTCACGTTGATCGGGCGTCTGTCGCGCGCGGGCTTCGAGAACGCTGTGGTTGGTTTCGCCCAAGAATCGATGCAGGCGGGTCAGGGCTTCTTGGTAGAACGTGTTTTGACCCGACGTGAGTTGCTCTAACTCCATTTGGATGGCGTGGAGTTCGTCTTGTCGCTGTTTGATTGTCGAGACGAGCGCATCGCGTTGTCGACCGCATTCCGCTCCCTGCTCGCGAACGTTGGTCAATCCGGCGGCATTCGCGAACTCAGCTTCAATCGCCTGCATTTGGGAAAGTAGCTCATCGAATTCCTGTTGCCGACGCTTCAGCTCCTTGGTGAGTACTGCGGGAGACCGCCGGAGGAACTCGTAGCCGCGTCGCGATTGCGGGTAATCGACGAGCCGGGCCACCCAGCGGTCGAGACTGCGCGTCCATCCTGCCGACGAATACTGGGGCGTCGCGAACTGTCGCAGATACAGGTATTGAAACAACGAGCTTCGCTCATACGCCGGCAGCTTTTCCATGGCCGTCTGCTGCAACTCTGTCACGCGAAGTTGATTCTTCTTGAGAGCCTCACGAGCATTTTCGGCCAGCTTCGCCAGCTCGGGAAACTTCGGATCCTTTGCCAATTGCGCGGCGACCTCGGGTTCCAGTGCCTCGCGCCGTTTGACAAGTCCATTCAGCGTTTCGGTTACGGTGGACAATTGCGATTGCAGTTCCTCGAACTGGTTGCTGACTCGTTCGGCCATGGCTGCTCGATCTCGCTGTTGAGCGTCTCGCCGGGCCAGCACATCGAACAAGTCCTGGCGAATGCCGGCCAGTGTGGATTCGACCGTCGAACGCTCCAGATCCGGTAGATAATACCGTGCCAGTTCCAGCAGCGCCGCGCCACGTTGCTGTA
>JAYUFI010000664.1:0-1646 GCA_043738805.1 Planctomycetaceae bacterium
CGGATGAAAAATCGTAGGGCTTCATTTGACTCAACGCTTAACCCAATTGGGTGACTCCGTTTCAAACGTCATGCGCTGCATCGTGAGCGGATGGTTGAACGTGATTCGCTGAGCGAGCAGGCACAGCGGTGGGGCATCGACTGGATGCGTTTGAGTGCTGCCGAGTTGTTGCTCGCGCAGATAAACTTGATCGCCGCAGATCGGCCAGCCGAGTTGCCAAAGATGGACTCGGATTTGATTCGTCCGGCCAGTGAATGGCATCACTTCGAGCAATGACGTGTCGTCGTCGAATCGTTGGAGAACCTTGAAGTCAGTGCGAGCGGGAAGCCCGTCGGCTTCATCAACGTCACGCGAGCCGAGTTCACGGGCCGCCGCGCTGATCGGCGCGTCGCACGTGAATTGATCGGCGGGCGGATGGCCGACAACGCGCGCGAGATAAACTTTCTCGATCTCACCGCGAGCGAACTGCGGTTGCAGCAATCCCGCAAAATGTTTCGTGCGAGCAAACACGACAATACCGGTTGTGTTTGCATCCAGCCGATGAGCGGGACGAGGAGACTGTGGTCGATAGACCTCGCTCAAAACGTGTTGCAACGTGTTGCGATTGAACCGACCGCTGGGGTGCATGGGCAACGGCGCGGGCTTGTGCAAGACGATGATCGCTTCGTCTTCGTACAAGAGTTTGAGGTTCGCGTTCACGTCCGGCTCGCTCGTCGCCGGTTCGAGATGCAAATAACGCTCGCCCGTGCGGACGATTTGGTCCGAACCAACCGGCTGATGTTTGGCGTTGAGCATTCGACCCTGTTCGCACAACGTCAGCCAGTGTTCTCGCGGCACATGCGCGAGAATGCGATTGAGGAATTCCAGCAACGTCAGACCGTCGAACTTGGCCGAGACTTTCAATGGGCGAACGTTGTCATACGGCTGACTGCCAGGAAGCGGCGACGTCACGCGACGAATCTCGGCGTGTCGAGCTTCAATCGCGATCGCACGTTGTTCTACGTCGGTCCTGAAGCAGTACGGGCAGGACTTCGCGGCGACGAATCGCGGGTCGTCGCGGTCGTCGGGCGTCAGCGGCGTGAGGCAGGCGAAGCATTGAGAACTCGACGTCTGTTGTAAGCTTGGATCAACACCGACGCGCTGATCGAAGACGAAGCACTCGCCGTCATAATGAGCGCTGCCGCATTCCTCAAAGTATTTGAGGATGCCGCCGTCGAGCTGAAAAATCTGCCGAAAGCCTTCGCGTTCCATGAACGGTCCCGCCTTCTCACAGCGAATGCCGCCGGTGCAGAACATGACAATCGGCTGCTCTTTCATTTCGGTCGGCAGCTTGCGAACCGCGTCGGGAAATTCGCGAAAGTGGTCGATATTGACCGTCAACGCATTCTTGAACGTACCGAGTTTCACTTCGTAATCGTTGCGAGTATCTAGCAACGTGACGGGGCGACCTTCATCGAGCCACTGTTTCAGTTCACGAGCGGCAAGCTTCGGCGACGGGCGTCGCGACGGATCAATCCCATCGACGCCGAACGAGATGATCTCCTTCTTGATCTTCACCAACATCCGCGAGAACGGCTGCTGTTCGCTCTCGCTGATCTTCGCCTGCAATCCTTCGAGTCCCGACACCGCCCGCAATTCCGTCAGCA
>JAYUFI010000665.1:0-1646 GCA_043738805.1 Planctomycetaceae bacterium
TGGACGCGAAGATGAAGGCGGCGTCGGACAAGACGGTCGGTCATCACAGCAAGAAATTGCGTCGGGATATCGCCCGTGTGTTGACCGAGTTGCGGGCACGCGAAATTGCGGCGCAGCCGAAGGTTTGACTGCCAGCCGATGATCGGCAGCGAAGTATTTTGAGGTTGGAGTTCAGGCTTTAGCCTGCAATTGTACAGGTTTGTCAAGTTTTGCGAGAGTTTGAAGATGCGTAAGCGAGAGATCGGGATCGTGACGTCGGACGGCGCAGACAAGACGCGCCGCGTGGAAGTCGAGCGTGTCCTGGCACATGCGAAATACGGAAAGACGATTCGTCGTCGGACCGTTTGCCACGTTCACGACGAAGAGAACGTATCGAAAAACGGTGATCGAGTGGAGATCATCGAAAGTCGACCGCTGTCCCGTTTGAAACGCTGGCGGTTGGTCAAGGTTCTCTAAATCAAGCGGCGGTTCTGTAGCTGAATTCGCAAGAATTCAGAAGATTGACAATCAGTCTGAATTCTTGCGAATTCAGCCACAAGGCGTTAGCCCCGCTGCCTGTTGACATGACACAGTGGATGTTGGATGTGATCTATGATACAAATGCAAACAATCGTTGACGTTGCCGACAACTCGGGTGCCAAGAGTGCGCGTTGCATCAAGGTATTGGGGAGTTCCGGTCGGCGGACGGCAGGGCTGGGCGACGTGGTGGTGGTGTCGGTGCAAAAGGCAACCACCACCGGCGTGATCAAGCGAAAAGCTGTCGTCAAGGCGGTCATCGTTCGCGTCAGGCAGCCGTTTCGTCGTTCCGATGGCAGCACCGTCCGGTTCGATGGGAATGCCGTCGTGCTGGTCGATGACGAAAACAATCCCAAGGGAAGCCGCATCTTCGGTGCTGTCGCCCGGGAATTGCGAGAGCGAAAGTTCATGAAAATTGTCAGCCTGGCACCGGAAGTTGTTTGAACTTGCGGACGATGGGCCGAGTTGATCTCTGGAACCGGTGGCTGCGAAGAGGCTTGTGATGAGAATTCTGAAAAGTGACATGGTTGTGGTTCGCACCGGCGACGACAGTGCGAAAAGCCCGCGCCGCGTATTGCGGATCGTGGAAGGCGGAGCACGGATCGTGGTCGAAGGCGTGAACCGCGTCTACCGTCACGTGAAGAAGGGGCATGCCAAGAGCCCCCAGGGTGGACGGTTGTCGATTGAAATGCCAATCGATGTCAGCAATGTCCAAGTCTACTGCGCCAAGTGTGATCGCGGCGTGCGGATTGGTAGTCGCACGGATGCCGCCGGTAAGAAATATCGCGGTTGTCGCAAGTGTGGTTCGCCCCTGACTTCCAGCGGCAAGTGAATTCAATGTAGCCCGACTTCGCTGAAGTCGGGGTCAAAGAGCGGATGAGGCTGGTTGTAAATGAGTACTCTGCAAACAAGATATCGCACCGAGATTGTTCCACGCCTAAGCAAGCAGTTGGGCGACCGGAATGTCCATGCCGTGCCGAAAGTCGAAAAAGTCGTCATCAGCATGGGACTCGGCAAGGCGGTCGGCGAGCGCAAGCGTCTGGAAGAAGCAGTCGAACAGTTGACGTTGATCAGCGGCCAGAAGCCGCGGATCACCAAGGCTCGCCGGGCGATCTCGGGCTTTCGGTTGC
>JAYUFI010000666.1:0-4418 GCA_043738805.1 Planctomycetaceae bacterium
TGAGCCAAAGTCGATCGGCGGAATTCCCTACGACGTCTTCTTCGATAAGCCGCTCGTGATTGCCGCCAATCAACAGACGGGGGCCGGTGCCGACACCAAGATGGCGGCGACTGACAAGGGGAATTCCCCACCGTCAGTCGAATCGCCCGCCAATGGTGGAACCACAACCGAGACGAAAACGCCCCCTAAAGATGCGGGCGGTGTGTCGTTGAAGGACATGATCAACAAGGATGCGTTGACCAATGAAATCAAAGCGGTGCGAAATTACTTGGCCGGCAAATCGGGATCGATTGCAACGTACAACTCTAGCTATCTGGAGATTCCTCCCGAAGCGGCAACGCTCACGGTCCTGGCTGTGGCGGTGACTCGTTATCCGGAAGATTTTTCGTGGAAGAAGAACGCGAAGCACGTACGTGACTTGGCATTCAAGATTGTCGAGATCACGACGTCAAAAGATGCGAAGACCAAGAACTCGTTTGAGACGGTCGCGGAGTCGTTCGCCAAAATCGACGACATCCTTAAAGGCTCATCCCCAGCCGGGCTTGCGGACGCCGAAGAGGACAAAGACTACGGCGACGCAGTCGGCGGTAACGTGGTCATGTTGATGAAGCGGATCAAGAAAGCGGAAGAGACCTTGAAGGCGAGTGTCTCTTCCGAAGCGGGTCTAAAGAAAGACGCCGACCGAGTCGCTCAAGAAGGTGCGATCCTGACGTTCCTGGGCGAGATCATCAAAACGCAAGGCTTCGGCTGGGGCGGCGATGAAGAGTTCGCTAAGTACGCAAAGCCGCTGATCGACGGCGGCAAAGAGATCGTCGAAGCTGCGAAGTCGGGTAATTATTCGCAGTACGGCGACGGAATCGCAAAAGTCGCCAAGTCCTGCAACGAGTGTCATCCGAAGTTCAAACCGTAACGAAGGGATTCCGATGTTGCGTTTTCTAAAACTTGTCCAAGAACAACTCCACGATTTTGTAGAACGGGTACTCTTGCCCGTCACCAGCTTTTCGACGGGCAAGAGTGCCCGTCCTACGAATTTGTTCTTGGCCTTGAGCGTGTCTGTTCTGAGTCTTGTCTTTGGCCTCGCTCCGACTTCGGCAGAAGTAATCGAACTCACGACCGGCAATCGGATTGAAGGGGAGATTCTCAAGGACGGAGCCGAAGTCGTCGTGATCGACATCGGTGTCGAAATCCTGAAGATTCCGGTCGAGAAGATTAAGTCACGTGCGGCAGGCTTCGACAAAGCTCCTCAGAAGACGGAGATCAAGAAGGGCGACCTCTACACCGAAGCGCGGCTGCCACCCAAGAACGTCAAAGACCTCACTAATGAATATGGTGATGGCGTCGTTCTTATTCAAACGCCGGGCGGCCTTGGCTCCGGGTTCATCGTCACATCGCGAGGTCATTGCGTCACCAACTATCACGTCATCGAGCGTGAGACACGCATCGCGGTGACTCTCTTTCATAAGGACGAAAAGGGGGGCTTCTCCCGTCGCCGGATCGATGATATCAAGATCATCGCGATGAACCCGTTCCTCGATCTAGCTCTGATTCAGATTCCCGAACAGAAGGATCAGCCCTTCAAAACGGTGATGTTGGCCGAGTCCGATGACCAGAAAGAGGGCGAAGAAGTCTTCGCGATCGGCAACCCGCTGGGACTCGAACGCTCGGTCTCGAAGGGAATCATCAGCACGCGCAATCGCAATCGTGAAGGTCTGACGTTCATTCAAACAACAACTCAGATCAACCCCGGCAACAGCGGCGGTCCGTTGTTCAACGCTCGCGGCGAGGTTGTCGGCGTGACCAACATGAAGGTGCTCTTCGGCGAAGGCTTGGGCTTTGCGATCCCGATCAACTACCTCAAACATTTTCTGAACAACGCCGACGCCTTCGCCTTCGACAAGAACAACCCGAACGCCGGACATCGCTACTTGGATGCTCCCGCACGCAAGTCCGCTGCTTCGCCGAAGACACCATGACGCGGCCAAATAACGGCATCACGCAACGAATCTGTAATTACGTAGCCATCCGTCATCGCTCCGCGTGACGAGCCGGTCACTCGCCAAAGTTTCGTGAAGCAATCGACTCGTCACGCGGAGCGGTGACGGCTACGTAGAATCTCGCCTATCTGACCGGTATCATCTTCGCCTTGCCCACTATTTCTCGTGTGAGTCGAACCTAGTTAGGTCGCTATGAATCAGAAGAAGCCCGGCCCGATGTACTCCTCACCGAAACGCAAAGTCTGTCCTGTCTGTGGGCAAGTTTCGTACTCGGCAGCCGGAATTCATCCGCAATGTGCCGAAGTTCAAGCGGATGAAAAACGCCTCAAAAAAGCCAAAAGCAAGACGCCCGAAAAAATCGTCACGTTGGAAGCCACGCCGTCCGCGTGGCGCAAGCCGTGTCCCAAGTGCGGGACTCAAGTGCATGTCCGCAAAGCTCAGTGCGAATGCGGGCATAAGTTCGTTACACAAAAGACGAAATCTGGACTCAGCGACGATTGAGTGACACGCTCTGTCGAGCAAGCGGCTCGATGCGAATGGCGGCGCAAAGTAGCCGGACGCTTCGGCTCACGGAGTGAGTCGTTGTTCCTCGTTGCCGTCATGTCCCAACGGCAGCGTGAATAAGAAAGTCGCGCCGCGATCTGCATTCTGTTCGGCCCACAGCTTGCCGCCGTGAGCTTCCACAATCGAGCGGCTGATCGTGAGGCCGAGGCCGAGGCCATCGGGTCGCGTCGTGAAGAACGGGTTGAAGATTTGCTCTGGGTCGATTCCGCCGAAGCCATGTCCGTTATCGCACACAGAGATTTGTAACATGCGGTTGTCTTGCAGTTCCGTCCGCAGAATAACGCGGCGATCGTCGGCCATGTTCTCCCGCATCGCGCGATACGCATTGCGCAGCAAATTCACGAGCGTTTGTTGAATCTGAATCCGGTCTCCCAGCAGCTTCAAAGTCTCGGATTGAATCTCGCAGCGGAGGTCGATGTGTTGCTCTCGCGTTTCCGAAACGACGAGCTCCGTCGCTTCCATGATCATGTCGTAGACATCGACGGTCGAATGATGCGGCGTCGATTTGCGGCTGAAGTCTCGCATCCGCCGAATGATTTCCCCCGCGCGATTCGCTTGTTCGGCGATGCGATGCGTCCAATCGAGCAGACGATCGGATTGTTCGGGCGTGCCGGCGAGTTTGCTGTCGGTCAACGTTTTCTCGCAGGCATTCGCAAAGTTGGCGATCGCGAACAACGGCTGATTGATCTCGTGAGAAATCCCCGCCATCAATTCGCCCATCAAGCTCAAGCGACCGACGTGAGCGAGTTGCGCTTCTGCCTCACGTGCTTTTTCTTCCGCCCGCTTTCGCTCAGAAATATCGCGAACGTGCAACAGGATCGCTTCCTGAAAAGCGTACTCCGTCTTGTTGACGTGCAAGCTCACCGGAATCTCACCACGAGTCGGGTTGAGGCTGAACCCTTCCAACTGCCGCAGCTCACCGCTGGCCAATTTTGGAAAATCGCGTTGCACGTTTTCGTGACAGTGAGCCGGTACGAGTTCCATGACATGCTTGCCGATCAACTCCGTCCGCGACATGTCGTGCAACGCACAGGCAGCCGGGTTCACGTCGAGCACGATTCCCGTCAGCGACTCCACGAAGATCGCATCGGGCGAATGTTCAAAGAGTGTGCGGAAGCGTTTTTCGCTGTCGCGCAGCGCTTGTTCAGAACGCGTCCGATCAATCGCAATTCCCGCTAAGTAAGCTCCCGTGTCGAGCAGTTGCAGTTCATCAACACTGGGGGATTTGGGCCACACAAAAAAGATCGCGAGGACGCCTAACACTTCGCTGCTGAAGCCGCGAACCGGCTGAGCCCAGCAAGATCGAAGCTGCAACCGATCCGCAAACTTTCGCAGTTCACGCCACGACGGATCAACCGTCGTGTCTTCGACAATGCGCCTCCGTCCGGTCACGACGGCGTCGGCAAACGAGGCCCCTCCGGCGGCAACCGCGACCGACGCAATCCGCTCACTGACTCCGTCCGGCATCGGCGATGAGGCCGCGACGACCAATCTCGGTGCTTCGTCACTGAGCAACATCACCGAGCACAACGCGCCCGGAAGCTGCATTTCGAGCATCTTGATCAACGTTCGCAACACGTGAGGCAGTTCACGTCCGGACGCGATCTCTTCCAAGACTTGCTGTTCCCCTTCACGAAACGCATCCGCCTTTCGCCGAGCGGTGACATCCTGAGCCGCCGCCAACAAACGCACGACGCGACCTTGAGAATCCCGCAACGGAACCAGTTGGCCTTCGAGCCAACGCCATGTTCCTTTCGCTCCCTGGACCTCCGCCTGCCACGACTGCGCCGAGCCATCGCTCACGGCATTTAACGCTCGCACGAACGACACGCGAGACTGCGGAGTCAACAACTCCGCGAG
>JAYUFI010000667.1:0-4406 GCA_043738805.1 Planctomycetaceae bacterium
TAGCGAGGTGATGCTGCGAAACATCTGCGAGCGCCTCTTGGACTCGATCTGCAACGGCCTCAATGAAGCCCGGATGATTAAAAAACGGTCGGAGTTTCACCACCGGCGGAGCAGTAGGACCAACCTCAACGCGCCCGCGTTCAATGTCCTCGCGATACTGACGGCAGCCGGAATACGAGCTGAATGCCGAGGTGACGAAAGCCAGTGCTCGCTGTACGCCGTCGTCGCGCATTTGGCGAATCGCGTCCGGGAGCAGCGGATTCCAATTGCGGTTGCCCCAGTAGATCGGCAAACGGCAACCATGTTCCGACAATTCCGCACTCAGGGCGGCGATGAGTTCGCGATTCTGCTGGTTGATCGGACTGGCTCCACCGAAGTGGTAATAGTGTTCGGCAACTTCTGTCAGCCGCTCGCGCGGGACATTCTTGCCGCGAGTGACGTTTTCCAAAAACGGCATCACGTCCTCTCGACATTCTGGACCGCCAAAAGACACCAGCAACAGTGCGTCAAAGGTTTGGGACATCACAGCTTTCTTTATCAATGAAGTTTTTACCGAGTTCACAATTCGAGTTTCTGATCGGACCTTCGTCCGAGCGATTTAGTTGCCCAGTACCCGACCTGGCGATCATGAGTTCATTCTCCAAATCGCAAAGTTCAGGATGACGGCGAATGACGTCCATGCCAGATACGGAGCCAGCATCAACGCTGCGGTGTTGGATTTGGCCTGAAATGCGAGGCAAGTGGCAACGATTGAAATCCACAGCGCGACGATCTCGGTAAAGGCGAGTCCGGGGCGTTGTATTCCGAAGAAGAGAAACGACCAGAGCACGTTGAGCGCGAGTTGAATGCCAAACCAAATCAACGCCGTTCTCGCGGCACTCCACCCGTGGGCTCGCCACACGAGCCAGGCGGCGACGGCCATCATCAAATACAGGGCCGACCAGACGGGGCCGAAGAGCCAGGCGGGCGGATTCCAACTCGGCTTCGCCAGCGTTTGATACCAGCCGCTAACGGAGGTCGATGTCGCTGCTGCTCCCAATCCGGCCGAGGCGAAGCAGACCGCGGTGAAGCCGATCAGCCATGCCACTTGTCGCAGCGCTGACGGTTGCCACGTTGTCGCTGGTGCGGCGGATTGGCGAGCGGTCGTCGCGATGCCGTTCAACATGCCGCCGAAGACGAACTCGTGCAGCGGGTAGACCGAGTACCAATAGGCCAAACCAGTCAGACCAACCGGATCGAACACCGCCGTCTGCCGAATGCGCGAACCAATCGCGGTGGGTTCGACTTCAAATTCGAGCCACGCTCGGCCGGGAAGTTTCATCTCGGCAACCAGCCGCAGCCGACGATTCGGTTCGAGCGATTCGACGCGCCAGCAATCCACGGTGTCACCGTTTTTGAGTTCCACAAGATCGCGCCGACCTCTTCGCAGACCGACTCCGCCGACGAGCAGATCGAGCCAACCGCGAAGTCGCCACAACCAGTTGCCGTAGTACCAGCCGGTCTGGCCACCGATCCGTTGAATCGGAGCGAACGCCGCTTCGACAGGGACGCCGACTTCAACTTCGCGCGAATCGACCAATCGCGTTCCGAATCGGATTCCGCCCCAACGTTTGGGTCGGCCTGACGCGCTGAGCGCGTCGGACCAGCGCGTGGCCGTCAATTCATGATCTTCGTTGACGAGCGCTCGCGCGATCGCCTCACTCACGCCGCGCGGCCGAATCGTGAAGACATCACTCGCGTGCGAGTTCGTCACAACGGTTGGATTGCGCAGGCTATCGACCAGCTTGCGGCCGACGCGGGCGTAAACCGGAGTCACCAGCCCCAGCCACAAGCTCGACAAACGAGGCGAGAGAAACGGCACCGAGATCATCCAGCGTTTCAGCCCGCGCTGCCGAGCGTACTCGCGCATGATGTCGCTGTACGACATTTGGTCGGGGCCGCCGATCTCAAAGATGTCGCTCGGCCCGTCGGACAAATCCATCGCGGCCAGCAGGTAGCTCAACAAGTCCTCAATCGCGATCGGCTGCGACGGCGTCGAGACCCACTTCGGGCAGAGCATCACCGGCAACTTTTGAACGAGTGCTCGAATCAACTCGAACGACAGACTGCCGGAACCAATCACGATCGACGCACGAAACTCGATGACTTGCGCTCCCGATTCGCGCAGGATGTGCCCGACCTCTTGCCGGCTGCGCAGGTGCTTCGAGAGTTGCTGCTGCACCTCGCCCAAGCCGCCGAGATAGATGATCCGCCGCACTCCGTTTTGCTTCGCGGCTTCCGCAAAATTGCGCGCGGCAATGCGATCCTCGTCCTCGAAGTCCTTGCCAGTCCCCATCGAATGCACGAGATAAAACGCCATCTCGATGTTTTGCAACGCGGTCACCAACGACTCCGGCTGCAACACATCCCCGGCGACGACTTCGGTCACAGGACCAACTCGCGGCTGCAAAAACTCCGGCCGCCGAGCCAAGCAACGCACGCGAAAGCCACGTTGTTCAAGCAGCGGAATCAATCGCCCGCCGACGTAGCCGGTGCCGCCCGTGACGAGAACTCGTGAATCCGCAGACATTGTTGAATCCTGAAACATTAATCAGCCGGAACGCGCTCACGTCCGGTTCACATCATTCGCTGCTGTCTGATCGGCGATGGAACGATTGAGGCGGCCCCACCGCGAATAAGGCATTGCACTCGCCTTCCAACACCCCACCGATGATCGTGCATTTCCAGGCAGGACTGCGGCTGACAAGTTCCTCGGCGAGGAGGTCGATTTGTCGCCAACCGTGCTTCTGAAGAAACCGGATCGATGTGCCGGACACAACCATCTGAATGCCGCTCCACAAAATCGCCGACATGCACATTGGGCAGGGCTCAGCCGTGGTGTAAAGCACCAACTCATTGCCCGCGATTTGGTGGCCGGATCGGAATAGTGCGTTGAGGGCGTCGATCTCACCATGCCAGATGGGGTTGATCATCGACCGGTTCCAACCCTCGGCAACGGTATCGCCGCTTTCCCGGTGGACGATGACGGCCCCGAAAGGTAACTCGGGTGTATTGGTCGTCAGCGCGATGGCTCGCCGCATGTGGCGTTCGTGATCGAGTTTCAAAGTCTTGTTCCCTCAGCAGAATGAAGAGAGCACCATCCATGCAACCAGCAGCGAGCGCAAACTCCAAGTAGCCGTACGCATCCAATTCGTCCTGACGAGCCGCTGATGTACTGCCGAATCGAAGCCCTGGGACAACGCGTCGTGACACGGAACTTGGACAAGTGCGGTCGATAGCCAGATGACTGCCACCAGTGCCAGTCCGATCGACAGTTGCCAAGTCGAAACTCCCGTTGGTCGAAACCAGAACAAGAGCAAGGTGGTAATCGCTTCCACAAGCATCGGCGGTGCGACGACCCAAGTGGTCAGGGTCGAGTGTCGCTGCTCATAGGTCCGAAAATCAGTACTTCCCGTGCTGGCAAACAGTGGATAGTGGACGATCTGCACGAACCAAATGACCCCCGTCATGAACAGGGTGGCGGCGAAGTGCGACAGGAGCAACATCATCAGGAAAGATCCAGTCATGAACGGCTCCCGTGCATGACTTCCACGCCGTTTCGAAGAGTCTTTGTGTATGCGGAAGCTCCGGTCCACTCTTCGGACTCGATCAAACGGCGCGTCGTCTCATGGCGGTAAGCGAACATGGCTTCAAGTTTGCGGCGAACCAACCACCCACCCAACCAGTGCCCGATCAGTCCCAGCGGAGTCTGATATTCGACTTCGTCGCGCAAGACCGTTCCACCCTGGCCATCGTCAAGGATGCGATGGCGATGATACCACCAAGCGAACGGACCCGATTCCTGGCGATCAGCAAACAGGTGAGGCGGTTCGTACTCGGTGTGAACCGCGACCCATCGGATCGGAACAAGTCCCAGGATTCGCCCGCCTAACACGACCCTGCTACCGATCTGCAGCGACTCGCTGGAATCGACGACCTCCATCTTCTCCCAGGGTGGAATCAAATGCCGCAGCGCATCCGGGCTTTCGTGAAAGCCAAAGACAACCTCAGGTGGGGCTTTGATCGAGCTTTCCTTGAAGAACTCTCTTCGTAGCAACGTGCCGGGTCGCTGATCATTTTTCCGATGCGTGGCCGCATCCCAAAGGATCATCGCGAACGGAATCCACCAAATCAGATCGTTGGAGAGGATTGTCAAGCCAAACAGTGGCGGAAACGTCCCTCGTAAAAGAGCCACGACGAACCCGATCGGGCCGAAGACTTTACCCAGCAACCCCACGAGCACGATCGGCCAATGTGTTCGCGAGTCAGCGGCTGCGATGAGATAGCCGATGCCGTACACGCCAACGATCATTCCCACGCACTGCCAGATTTCCGGATAATTCAGCCGATCGATGCCAGAGACATCG
>JAYUFI010000668.1:0-1639 GCA_043738805.1 Planctomycetaceae bacterium
CATTACATCGCGAATGCAGGAACGGGCTTTGCCGTGATGGCATTGGCGGCTTGTCAAAGATAACAACTTCCGTCCTCCGGTGATCTCCACAGTTCCTCATGCCAGCAAACCGGTCACGACTTTACCATGGACGTCGGTCAGGCGGTACTGGCGGCCTTGATAGCGGAACGTGAGTCGCGTGTGGTCGATGCCGCAAAGGTGCAGGATCGTGGCTTGCATGTCGTGGATGTGAACGGGATCGGCGACGACGTTCCACGCGAAGTCGTCGGTTGTGCCGTAGGTTGTGCCACGCTTGATCCCGCCGCCGGAGAGCCACCAACTGTAGGCTCGACCGAAGTGATCGCGGCCTTTCGGATTCGCCGGATCGCCTTGCCCGAACGGAGTTCGACCGAATTCGCCGCCCCACGCAACCAACGTGTCGTCAAGCATTCCGCGATCTTTCAAATCTTGCACGAGCGCGGCGCTGGGGCCTTCGGTGTCCCGGCATTGTTGTTCGAGCTGCGTGTGCAAGTTGCCGTGCTGGTCCCAGCCAGCGTGCATCAGTTGCACGAAGCGGACGCCGCGTTCGAGCAACCTTCGAGAGACCAAGCAGTTGTTGGCAAACGAACCTTTGACGAGCACGTCCGGGCCGTAACGGTCGAGCGTGGCTTTCGTCTCGCCAGAGAAATCGACGAGGTCGGGCACGCTGGTCTGCATCCGAAACGCCATTTCGTATTGAGCGATCCGCGTGTCGATTTCGGGATCGCCGTAGTCAGCCAGATGTGCGGCATTCATCTCAGCGAGATCATCGAGCAACGCGCGCCGCGCATCGCGACTGACTCCCGGCGGATTCGCGAGGTACGGCACAAGGTCGCCCGTATTGCGAAACCGGACTCCTTGAAAGCGACTCGGCAGGAAACCGCTGCCCCAGTAGTAATCGAAAAAGAGTTGACCGCACGTCTTCGCTTTGTCGCTCGATGTCATCACGACAAAGGTCGGCAGATTGTCGGTCTCACTGCCCAGTCCATACGAGAGCCAAGCACCGAGGCTCGGTCGTCCGGGGACTTGAGCACCGGTCATGAAGAATGTCACTCCGGGAGCGTGATTGACCGCCTCGGTGTGCATGCTGTGAACGACGCAAATGTCGTCGGCCATCGCGCCGACATTCGGCAGCATCTCGCTCAGCGCGGTTCCGGCTTGTCCATATTTCTTGAACGGCTTGATCGACGGTAGGCAGGGCCACTTGCCATAACCGCTCGACATGGTCGAGAGCCGTGTCTTGCCACGAATCGAATCGGGAATGTCTTTCCCTACCATCTCACGCATGACCGGCTTGTCTTGAAAGAGGTCTACATGCGACGGCCCGCCACCCTGCCAGAGCATGACCACTCGCTTGGCTTTCGGTAGATGATGCGGCAGTCCCGGCAGTCCGATGTCCGCCGCGCGTGACGAATTACTCGCACCGTTGAGCGACGCTAGCGCGGCCAGCCCGACCCCACCCGCTGCGGAACCGAAGAGTTGACGACGAGTCACACGCGCGATGTTCTGTTGATGTAGGTCAATCATGAGTTTGGTTCCCACTGGCAGGCGAAAGGAATTAGTCCGAAATAACTTCCCGAAGTTCAAACCCAAGCTCGGATGGGCGCTCTTGCCCGTCATC
>JAYUFI010000669.1:0-4396 GCA_043738805.1 Planctomycetaceae bacterium
ATGTCCCAGTGGGTTGTAATTGCCTCCCGCAAAACCGGTGACATAACGCGTCGGAACCCCTCCAAGTCGCAGCAACACAGCGGTCGCACTGGCAAAGAACTCGCAATGCGCGGCTCGCTTCTCGAATAGGAAATAGGACAGGGGATCTTTTCGGCGAGGAACTTCAATTCCTGGCTCATACGAGAACGTTGAGAAGAATCTGTTGACAGCACGCAGCTTCTCGTCTGGAGTCTGACAGTTTTGAAACAGCTCTGCCGCCAGTTTGACAATGCGTGGCGAAAGTGCATTCGGCGAAATTTGAGTGAATCGTTCCGTGACAAATTCTGTTTGCTCCACAGTAATCTCAAACGGTTGATCCGGCAGCCAATCCGCCGGCTGAATGATCGGTTCTGGAATGACTCGGCCATCGCGCGGAGGCAACCAGGCCGTCATGCTGACCTCCGATGGCAGACCATCGGACAACGGCACGCCGTGACGATCGAGCGACAACGACGTGAGAGGAACTTGAACGCACTTCGCCGACAACGGCAGAAACGTGAATTGCTCCACAACGTTCTCGCGCCAAATCGTCATCGAATGATGCTCAACGTCGGAAAACTTTCTGAGCATGAATAATGGGAATTGATTTCTTAGCTCGCCATTCGTGAGAAATCGCGAGGACAACTCCTCGAGCAGAGGTTCTCGGCTCACCACAATCGGCTGCCATTCGGTTTGAGCGTCCCAACCAAATCCATTGAAGCGATCAAAGACCGCACCTCGTAAATAACCTGGCTCTCCCACTGAGATCACGCGCAGGGCAATCTCATTACTGGCATCCAACTTTAAGAGTTGAATGCTTCCCAATTGTGGGTGAGAACTGAACCCCGCGTATGCGGCACTTCGCGGGATTCGCCGCGTCGCGCTGGCTCGCATCATCAACTGCTCGATGTCAGACCATCGAGTCAGAATCCAAGCATTGCTGGCTCGCGCGGTAAAGACTGTCACCACCAACACTGCCACGCTCAACGTCGGCCGCACCCAGCGATGAGTTTTCGACGCCACATGCTCCTGCCGACGCCGAGTCAACGAATAGTACAGACACGTCAGCCCGACCAACGCCTGCGAAGCGTGTTGATACATTCGCCGCTGTCGCCGAGTGACATCCACATCGCCCAGGCAAATGAAAACCAACACAGCGAGAACCGGCACATAAATCGGCAGCGGACGATCCGGCCTGCGTCCCCACAAACGTGCGACTTGAACCAGCAAGAAAAACTGCGCGGCCGCATGGACCAGCGAGTACATCACGAACCCGTTGATGAGCAACATCTCATGCGGCACGAGATACCACTTCATCCCACACAACACCGCGACCACTAAGTCGATCAGCGGCAACGTCGTGGACGATAGCTCCCAACGCCGTCGCCAAAACACGGCAGGAAAACTGATCAGCACGACAAAGACCGCAAACAGGTTCGCCTCAGACAAGTACCAAAACAGGACTGCCTGCAACAAAATCATCAGCCAAGCCACCCACGCTTGCCGGTTCATGCTTGATCGGTCGTTGAGGTGAATTCTTTCGTAGCCCGGTTTTTCAAACCGGGCTGGTCTATCCGCCGGGTTTGAAAAACCGGGCTACGGAATCATGACCGCTTTGCACTTATGCCCGAAGGTCATCAAACACCGCGCGAACCGTCGCTTCCGGCACGTCGCTCATCACTTCGACGTGCCCCATCCGTTTCGGCAACACAAAGCGTAACCGTCCGCCAACGGTTTTTTTGTCGAGTCTCATGCGATCGAGAATCGCGTCATCTGAATGTGACCAACCGCTTGGAAGTCGCGTCGGCAGATGGAATGCACGCAACAACGCTTCTTGGCGACGAGTCACCTCGGCATCAATCAAGCTCAGCCGCTCGGCCAAACGACTGGCGTAAAGCATTCCGATCGAGACTGCTTCGCCGTGTAACAACTCACCGTATCCGGCGAGTGCCTCGAATGCGTGCGCGAATGTGTGTCCGTAATTGAGCACCGCTCGCAAGCCAGTTCGTTCGTATTCGTCCTTCTCGACAACGTCTGCCTTCAAGCGACAACTGCGAGCAATGATCTGCCGCATGATCCCCGCGTCGCGTTGATTGATCGCATCTGCTCGCTGTTCGAGGAACGTGAAAAAATCGCCGTCGAGGATCACGCCGTACTTCACCACTTCGGCCATGCCGGCGGAGAACTCGCGCGGCGGCAACGAGTCGAGCACCGACGTATCAATCAGCACGCCTACCGGCTGATGAAAGGCTCCGAGCATATTTTTAGCAGCCGGATGATTGATCCCCGTCTTGCCGCCGGCCGAGCTATCAACATCCGCTAACAACGTTGTCGGGACTTGCACGAACGGCAGTCCGCGCACAAACGAGGCCGCCGCAAATCCCGCGAGATCGCCCATCACGCCGCCGCCAACAGCAATCACCACCGTGCGACGATCGGCCTTCAACGAGATGAGGTCGTCCCAAACAGCCGACAAATTCGCAACCGATTTTGTTTTCTCACCCGGTTCAAGCTCCGTCACACCACAAGTCCAGCCGGTCGCGATGAGTCCCTCACGCACGACCGTCGCATAAGGTCGCACATTCCGGTCGGTGACGATGTGTGCCGTTCGTGAGCCTCCCGCACGATACACGCTGCGATCCAACCAGTTCGGCAACAATGCGGGCAACTCTGTCAGGCCGCCGCTGACGATGCGAATTTCATAGCTTCGCTCGCCAAGATTCACATGCACCGAACTCGCTTCACCGGGTGTAGGCACGCTGCGCTCCAATCCAATTTAGACAGATTCACGACCGCGCGAAGAATAGGCGATTGCGGTGTCAGCGGCACCGTACTCGTTGGCTTGCGAACGGAAAAGCATCCGCATTTTCGCGGTCTCGTTTTCGTAGCCCGGTTTTTCAAACCAGGCGAATTGAACGACGCTGAACCGCCCGGTTTGAAAAACCGGGCTACGGGAATTGAGCGAATCCTCATGACCGCACCGACCGTCACAACCGGCACCACATTCGTGACGCCAACCGGTGACCGTTTTGCCGAGTCCATGTCCGCGAGCTATATGCCCACGGGATCGTTTTCTCATGAGCATACGACTCAAGTGGGCACGACGCGCAAGCGAGTGGTCTCGAAGTGAGAGCCCTCTCGGTCTGGACCACTCACTTGCGCGTCGTGCCGGTCATCGAATCATTTTTCCTCGAAGGACTCTGCGGTGGCTTCTCTCGTCGAACCCAAGCAACTCCGATTACCGCGTGAAATTCTCGTCTTACAGCCGATGCACGGGCATTTGGATTTAGACCCGATGCTGCTCGGACCGGGGACGCGTTGCACGATCGGAGCGGCGAAGCATTGCACGGCGCGACTGACTCATGCGGCACTCGTCGAAGAGGAGCATTGCGTTATCGAAGTGATCGGTCGCAAGACGATGTTGACCAGTTGGGCTCACGAAGCGACGTGGCTCAACGACCGTTTGGTCACCGAGCCGCGCGAACTGATCGACGGTGATCGTGTCGCGATTGGTCCGTTCGATTTTCGTTTGCGATCCGCGTTGCCGAGTGAATTGATCGAATCGAAGTTGGTTCCGCCAGAATCGCGACCGTTGCATCAAGACTCGACGCCGCTCGGCGCGGGGGTGGGTGTGTCGTTGGGAAGCGATCTCAAGACCGACCTGATCACGGAACTCAGCCGCCGAAACCCGCGCGGCCTCGTTCAATCGGCTCCGGAGCAAATGACTCAGCACGTCTCTTCGTTGTTGGGCGATCTGCAAAACCAAGTTCAATTGCTGCAAGAAAAAGATGCTGAACTGAACGGTCAGATTCGACAGCGTCGTGAAAGTCCAGACGGACTCGATTCCGGATCGCGTTCCTCGATCGTTCGAGCCGTCGAGGCCACACGCCAGCTCTCGACGCCAAGCAATTACACCGCCTCACAATCGCGAGAGGCTCAATGGAAGAAGCAGGTCGAACAAGCCGCCGCACAATTGCAGGCGGATCGTGACGCACTCGAACGTGATCGTATGGCCTTGATCTCGGAACAAGCTCGTTACGACGAGCTGCTGAAGCAAATCGAACAGCAACAAAAAGCACTCGCCTTAGCCGCTGAAGAGTTGGAATCCGACTGCAAGGTGATGCAATCGGAAGAGGACAAACTGCGTCAACGGACTCAACAACTTTCCGAAAAAGAGGGACAACTGGCGGCTTGGGAGAATCGCCTGCGCGAGACTGAGACAACACAGAGTCGCCAGCCAGAGGCCCGTTCTCGCCAAGAGATCGCTCCTGTCGAACCAGAACTAAGTCCGCACACTCATCGCCCGCTGCAAACATTCTTGACGCTGATCGCCTTCACTTCGGCCGCCCTCTTGTTGGGGGTTGGTATCGGCGATCCG
>JAYUFI010000670.1:0-4386 GCA_043738805.1 Planctomycetaceae bacterium
TACGCCGACGTTCCGGTTGCCGTTCGAGCGATGGAAGCGGGTGCGGTCACGCTGCTCGAAAAGCCTTGCCGCCACGATCAACTCATCACGGCGATTCAGAAGGCTCTTGATCGAGATATCTCCGATCGAGAGGTGAGAACTCGCAAAGCGGAACTCCAGAAGCGACTGGCGACACTCACTCCGGAAGAATACGAAGTGATGCAACGTATGGTTGCCGGGAAGCTCAACAAGGTGGTCGCGAACGAATTGCTGATCAGCTTGCGAACGGTTGAGACTCGACGCCACAAAGTGCTGGAGAAAATGCAGGCAGACTCACTTGCTGAATTGGTGCGAATGGTGGTTGAGGCAGACGCTTGAGTGAAGCGTTTAACCGCGACGCCATCGGCATGCACGACGAGCGTTTGATGCCTGCTATTGCCCCACGCCGATGGCGTTGGGGTTAGACAGTGCGTGAGCAGTCCCTCAATGAAGAAAGGCCGACTGCGGCTGTACGCAGTCGGCCTCTTTGTTTCAACGTTCTACTCGGCACTCCGGAGAGAACAGAGCGAGTTGAACTGATTCATCCAGGAAGAAGTTCCAGGGTCTTTGGGCTCGGAGAATTTCCGAGGAAGAAGGCAATCGAATTGTCGGCCTCCGGGAGGTGAGAGTTGTCCGGGGGAAGGCACGCCCCCCGGACGAGAACTCACGTTTTGCGGAGCCAGAGAACCAAGTGGAAGTATTTCGATTCGCGGTGAAGCGAGGCTCAACATTTCCGTTTTGGCACAGATTACATACCAGGAGCGGCACAGGTCGGAGCACAGCCAGCCGGAGCTGCACAGCTCGGAGCACAAGCAGCCGGAGCGGCACAGGTCGGAGCGCAGCTGTTACAGCCGTTTCCGCAGCCGTTGCCACAGCGGCTCTTGCAGCAGCTCAGCTTGGGCAGGTGGCACTTCGGCAGGCACAGCTTCGGCATGTGGCACTTCGGCATCTTCCAGCAGCAACGGCTCTTCTTGCAGCAGCCGCTGTTGCAGCAGCTATTTCCGCAGCCATTACCACAAGCAGCAGGAGCGGCACAGCTCGGCGCACAGGCCGGGCCGCAAGCCGCAGGAGCACAGCCAACCGGGGCGGCGCAGCTCGGAGCGCAAGCCTTCGGGCAGCAGTTGCTCGGAGCAGCACAACTCGGAGCACAGGCAGCAGGAGCACAGGCAGCAGGAGCACAAGCCGCAGGAGCGGCACAGGTCGGCGCACAGCCCTTCGCACAAGGGGCTGCACAAGACGGCGCTGGTGCACAGCAGGTTGGCGCTGGCGAGCAACAGCTACGATGGCTAAACAGCCCAGCGTCCGCCGTGCCAGCGACGCCGAGCAACAGGGCAACACAGGTAATCCACTTCATTCCGGCATCTCCTCAAGAACGTGTCTGACTAGTCGTGAGCTCCATGATCGCAACCGGGCGACTCACCCGTGGATGCGACGAGAGTTGATGTGGGCTCACTGGGACTCGGTGGTCACTGCCAGTCAAATCGGCAACCCTTTGTGGAGTTCCCTCGCCAACATGCCGCGTTGACTTGGGTTCGCAGAAACCGCCGGAGAAAATGTCACGTGTGGCGAATCTGCCGTCCAAACACACCGACGAACGAGACAACAATGCCGGACATACTCTTAGAAACGATGTTGACGTTGACTGTTGCCATCGGTTGGTTCGGACTCTTGCGCCTGATGCGAACAGTTCGCCACACGTCACTCGTTGCCGCTGCGTGGTGGAGTCTCTGGTTCCAAGTGACTCTGACGATCGCAGCGATTGCGACCATTACCAAACATCTCTTTGGCCCCGGAGTTGTCGATCAACTTTGGTATCTGACCGCTGTCAGTGCGCTATGTCCGCTCGTCGCTGTTCTCGGAGCACGTCGTGGACGCATTGTGGATTGGAGCCTGTTTGTGCTCGTGCCGTTGATCGTTGTGCTCGAATGGCCGGCGATGGCTGAATGGCGTCGTTGTTGGAACGGACAACGCTTGGAGCTCGAAGCGCCGTCTCTCATCGCGTTCGCGCTCGTACTCGTCATGGGAGCGGGCAACTTTATTGGTACACGCTGCACGCGACCGGCAATCGTATGGATTGTTACTTGGAGTCTAATCGTTTGGACGTTCAGCGGCTCGTTCGGACAAAACCGAATGCCGCGTGAGCCGGTCTATTCTTATCTCACGATTTCGTTGCTCGTATTTTGGACGGCGGTGGCGAAAGCGGTGACTCGCCGAACGAACGTCAGCGGCTGGGACAAAGTCTGGCAAGACTATCGCAACCTTTTCGGCACCGTGTGGTCAATTCGCTTGATGACGCGCATCAATGAAGTGGCTCAACGAGATCAATGGCCGTGGACCCTCACCGCTGACGGCTTTCGACTCGTTTCGCTCGGCATGGCATATCCCGGCGATCCAACTTCCGATCCGCGCGTTGATCAAACCATGCGCTGGCTCCTCAAACAATTCGTCGATCCTGAATGGATCGACGAACGGGTCGGACCTGCAAATGGCTGAGATTTTGTAAGGTGGGCACTCTTGCCCGTCTTTGTGTGGATTCGACAGGCAGGACTGCCCGTCCTACGGATTTGCGGGACTGAGCCTAAAACAAATGCAGTCGGTCCAACAACTCGGCAGCCGCTCGACCGGAGTTTGGCGATGAGCAGACTGCGCTACTAACGGCAATTTGAGTCGCTCCCGCGGATTTCACGGCGGCGATGTTTTCAAGCGTGATACCGCCGATTGCGAACCACGGGAGTTTGATTTCGGCGGCGACTTGTTTGACGAACTCAAGCCCCGCGAGTTGATCGAATGATTTTGTTTTCGTCGGGAAGACCGGGCCGACACCGATGTAGTCCGCTCCGTCGAGCACGGCTTGTCGTGCTTGCTCGATCGTGTGCGTGGAAACCCCGACCAACCGATTCGCACCGACGATGCGACGGGCTTCGCGAACGGTCAACTCTTCTTGTCCGACATGCACGCCGTCGGCATCGCACAGCACAGCGAGGTCCGCTCGGTCATTCATGATGAAGAGCGTGTCGGCTTCGCGAGTCCACTCACGCACGCGGTGCGCCAGTTCGAGACAACGGCGATCGGTCATGTCTTTCTCGCGAAGCTGCACGATCCGGACGCCCGCTTCCAACGCTTGCCGCACGGCGGGGCCGATGCCGTGGTGACACAACGCTTCGGTCGCCAGCAAATAGAGATCGCAACCTTCGAGCCGATCGCGCGACGACAACGTCGTGAGCAACGCCTTCTCAATTGTGTAGACCCGATACCGCATTTGTTCGAGACGCGACGGCAGCGTCGGATCAGTGAGCTTCGAGATCACGAATTTGGAAAACTCTTCCAACGTTCGTAATGCCTCAGCCACGCGACGGCAGTTGGCTAGCACAATGTCGGCAGGACGTTGCCTGGTTTGTTCTCGCGAAGTTTTGATGCGCGTGCCGACATCTCCCAGCGTGTCGCGAGCGGAGATCACACCCAACCGATCGAGGTCGCTTAGTCGTTCGGTCAATTCGTGACGCAGTTCTTTCAGCAATCGTGAAACGTGCGCGTCATCCAACGAAAAGCGGACAAAGTCTTCGATCACTCGCAGCCCTTCGCGGCAACGATTCGCCGCCGCGTCGAGTGTTCGTAGCGTGTCGGTGTGATCGGCCTCCGTCGGCTCGCTCCAGTGGATGTTGAATTCTGGCGCAATCGGCTCGGTCGCAATGCCAGCAACCTCGGCCACTTTTTTGGCCAGCCCATGCGGACCGAGCCCAAACTGTTCAAAGAAATCTCCGATCACCACATCGACGACGGCCAGCGCAGAGAGCAAATGCTCGCTTCCCACTTCTGGCTCAAGCCCCAATCGCGACGACATCGTCCGCGCTTCGAGTAATACGGCTGACACCGCCGGACTCAACGGCATCGGCACCGGTGGTGGTTCAAACGAGATCGCAAACGCAAACTCGTCGGACGGATTTTCAATCCGTTCTCCGACACCGCTGGGAAACGGAAACGTCGCGTCAACCAATTCGACTCGAATACCCGCTCGTTGCAACAACTCTGCCGCTCGCGACTCATCCAACACGAGCGACCACAACAAATGCGACGCGCCAACGTCCGCGTGCCCGGCAGCCCAGGCGAGTCTCCCCGCGCCGTCCAACGCACGCATCGCCCCCGGTGTCAGCCCTCGATCTTGCATTGTGATCTCCTCGCGTCCTTCATTCCCTGTTCTCATGCCGTCGCAGATTGTGGATGCAGCGAGCGACCTCAAACAAGTGGCTCGTCAATACCGATCAAACTTCAAAGTCAGCCGACCAAAGTCTGCTGACAATCTCGTCTCTTCTCCATGTTGTCTGTACCTCTATGTTTTCATCTTTGGATATGAAGAAAAATGACTTCGTG
>JAYUFI010000671.1:0-4372 GCA_043738805.1 Planctomycetaceae bacterium
TCCCCGAAACCGCTGGAGACCGTTGGTCCCCTGCGGTGCGGGGTCGGGAGACCCGCGCACCGCACCGGACAGTCAGCACGACGCGCGAGCGAGTGTGGCGTTGGGCCAAACTCATTCGCGGCAACCACTCGCTCGCGCGTCGTGCTCACTTTGGCGGGCCGCCTGACTCGCGACCGGCGGCGACGTAAGTGCTCGCAGCGGAGAAATGGTCAAAATGACGTAAACCCAAGCCGGTTGCCATGAACCTTGGGTCCGGACAAGCGCCAACCGAGCCGTTTGCCTCCCCGGAAGGGTCCGGATTGATGAAAACCGAGCCGTTTGCCTCTCCAGACCCTCCGGCAGAGCCAAACGGATAAGTGGCCGTCAATCCGTTAGGGTCCAGACAGGCAAACGGATAAGTGGCCGTCAATCCGACAGGGTCCGCAGAGGCAAACGGATAAGTGCTCATCAATCCGTTCGACTCCAGAATAGCAAACCGACGCGCGTTTGCTCGTACTGACGACACCCGGAAACCGCCAACTCCCCCGCCCGCCACTCCCAACCCAACCCGGATGGCAAACCCCTCCGTCGCCACCAATCCCGACCCCAGCCGGATGGCAAACCCCTCGGTCGCCACCTCTCCAAACCCCACCCGTCCGGCAAACCGACGTCGGCTCGACTCTCCCGACCCCGCCGAGTGGCCGAAGTCGAGCCGGTTGACTCATCGGAATGGCCTCGACCAAACCGCTGCCACCTCATGCGGCCATTGATGACCGTGATGAGCAACTCGCCCATGCGAGCGAATCGCTCCGGCGGCAAGCCCCGATCAACCATCTCGTCAAAGAAATCGGCCACGGCAACGTCATCAAACTGCACCGTCACGGACGAGCAACGCTGCCGCACCAAGCAGATGTCTTCGATCAGCAGCAAATCGTCTTTGGCCGAGATGCCGAAGCCGCCAACTTCCGTCGGCCCCAAGTCACGCAGAAACACAAGCTTCGCCCACGCCCACGGTGTGAACCGCAGCGTCGGTCGTCGCGGTGGTCGTCTCCGACGACGTGGTTCCACCATCGGTCGTCTCGTCGTCGGACTCTCGACACTCTTCGCAGTATCCATCGGTGAGACACTCCTTACAAAAGCCGTGACTGCATCCCGTACAATCCGTGAGGCAGTTGCGGCAGAACCGGTCGTCGCAGCCGTGACACGCGCCACGGCACACGGCACAGAAATTTCCTTCGCAGTCGGAACACATTCCGCCGCAGTCGGAGCACAATGTGATTTCACAATCGTCGCAGTAGTTGGAGCTGTTGCGTCCGCAGCTATCGCCGCAGTCCGCACAACTCTTGCCGTCCCAGTCCGTGAGCCGCACATAGGCGCTGCCCGCGTTGTAGGTTTGCAGCACTTGCTGCACGAGCAAAAAGAAATCGCACAGCCGCCCCTGGCGCAAAGCATTTCGGATCGGCACGCGGCCATCCCCTTCGCACAGCGTCCGGTCATGAACGTGAGGATGAGTCACGTCGTCGTCGCCTGCGGCTGTATTCGGCTCCAGGGCGATCACTTGATACGGCTTGGTGGCACTCAGGTCGCTCCAGTCGAACACGATCTTGAACGACCCCAGGTCCATGTCCTCCAGTTCAATCGACTCCGTGATGACCGACAGCTTCTGTTCTCGAAAGTCCCATTCGACCTCGCCGAACTCAGCGTCCAACGCAACCAGCTCCTCATAAACATCGCGCAGTCGAATATCAGCAGATTGATCATCAATCTCTTGGAGTCGTTGCCGCGTCGTGTTGGCTTGGTCGATCAACTCGTGCAAGGCCAAGTCGAGTTCCTCACGGCACTCGACGACCGCTCCCCGCCACTGGCGGTTCTGGACAAACTCCAGATTACGCCGCCAAGTCACGACGACCTGCCACGCGGAATCGGGAAACATCGGCAACGGTCGCTCATGGCCTGCTTGCCGCAATGCGGTGCAGATCGAGTCCGCCAGCCGAAACTGGTCGCGTCTTCTGTTCTCCACATGGCGACGCCGGCTTCCAGGGTCAGCAGTGGGCTCGCCATCCAGTTGATCTGCAACTCCGTCACTCGATGTTCGGGCCATGTGTCAGGCTCCTTCAATCTTGGTCGGCGTGAAACTCACCCGATCTCCCTCTCGCAGCGTTTGATCCTGTGGCACCGGCTGACGGTTCACCCGGATCAAATAGTTGTGCGGCGAACTGGACTTCACCGTCCGCTCGAACATCTCGCGCACCGTCGTTCCCTCCGGCACATCCACATAGTCCGCGAACCCTCCACCGTCGTTGTTGATGACGAGCACTTTCATGGAGCACCCCTTCTGGCCATTGGCCAACGCAAGACAGACAACAGCACGGCAAACACTGCCGCGGCGTGAATCGCAAAACACTGGATCGCAAATGAAAATCCCGATTCCACAGCTTGAAGCCATGACATCGGGATTTGCGCAGAATAGTTTTTGTTACGAGCCTTGAAGCGACTTCCGGCCGCCTTGCTCGATTCCAAATGCTATGTCGATCCTCTTCCTTATATGACGCGAAAAGGGCCTGACTTTAGTTGGGACAGCAGGGTTCCACGTCTGACCGACAGCGTTCCTGCCCCTCTGCTCCAAGGTCACGTCGCATGATCGCTGCGGCACAGCGCTCGACCAGAAAACAGCAATGACTCAAGTGAGACTCCCGGATGCATTGTTCTGTCTCGCAGCGAGATTCGTCAGCCAGCGCCGGCAATGCTCCACGATAGGTCGCAGATTGATAGCTGCTTCCAACTGCTGCCGTCTTGTTTCCGGCCGAGTATGGGTGTAATTGGCGGTCATACCCAAGCCATTGCCACTCATCGAACTCGCACCGATGGAGTGTCCCATCAGTTCGCTGCGGATCAGTGGATCGACGTTTGCATCTTGCAGATTCGTCGCGAACAAGTGCCGGAACAACTTCGGAGCCGTTTGATGCGGTTGGCCGATGGCGCAAGTCAGCCGCATGAACTCATTGCGGATGCGATCCGGCTTCAACGCACCTGCGTCCGACCAGAGCATCCGAGCCATGACCAACCGTTCCTGCCGCGTGATTGGTTGACCTCGTTCGGTCTCTCGAATGGCAACACGCTGAGCCAATTCCTGTTCGAGACTGTTTTGATTGATCTCATCCAACAGTGGAGTTTGCCCGTTGGCAAATCGACGGCGCAGAAACACCGGCCCTCCGCGGCGAGTTCCGATCACGACTTGCAAGACGTCTCGCAATGCCGGAGCAATGGGGATCTCGCGTTCGCTACGCGTCTTCACCTGCCAGCCGAGCTTGGGTTTGTTCCGCACAAACAAGAGGCTGCGTTCCAGGTCCAAATCATCGGGTAACAGCAGGTGAGCCAATTCCCCCGGCCGCATTCCGGTCATCGCCAGTGTGGCAAACAACGGGAACTGCCAGTCGTCACAGGATTCAAAGAAGCGGCGTTCATCGTCCGCCGAAAAGATCAGAATCGGACGCCGAGTCTCAATCGGAATTCGGTCCAAATCAATCACCGAGAATGGATTCTCGGCGTAAGGCGACAAGTGCCGACGCTTGATCGCGAAGTTCAGCAGCGCCCGGCACGTCTCAAGGATGAACTTGATTCCCTTGTCCAGCAGCGGCCGCTTTTTCGAATTGGCATGGCCGTTGGGAGCGACCTCAATCGAACGCAGATGACGGACGAACTCTTCGGCGTGTGGTGCCCGGAAGTGTGACGTGGTTCGAGGCACACGAGCCTTGGCCACGAAGTCCATGAGATGCTTGGTCGCTGTCCGATAGCGATTGATCGTCTGCACGGACGATCGCAACACCTGCTCATGATGACGTAGCCAGCGAGTCTGAAGCTCTTCGAGGGAGATGGATTCAAAACTCAGTGCTGCCGGCGCGCCGACTTCCAACTGCGAATTGATCTGCGCGGCCATCTGCCGAGCCGCATCTTTGCTCGCCCCGACGCGCGGCCGTCGCCGCTGTCCGTCTTCAAAGTAAGTCAGATACCAAACCTTGCTGCGTAAATCCGCGCGGACTTTGCCCACGCGAAACGACGTGTGCTTGGCCATGAGGAAATCCTTTCAGAGAATTCCCCCTCCACAAAACGCCACAAACACCGCCACAAAAGGGAAGCTCTGAAAGCACTCCAGAAACACAAAAGCCCACGAGTCATGTGATTGTGACTCGTGGGCCGTCGATCGAGCGGAGAGGGGGGGATTCGAACCCCCGGTGAGATTAAAACCCCACACCGATTTAGCAAACCGGCGCATTCGGCCACTCTGCCACCTCTCCGATCCGCGTGCGGACGGGCGGAACTATATCGGCCCCAAATCGGAAAGCAACTTCGATGAAACCGTCATCGGAGCACTTCGCTCAGGAGAGTGATGGAT
>JAYUFI010000672.1:0-29987 GCA_043738805.1 Planctomycetaceae bacterium
CTCGCCTCTTGTTTTTTACTTTGAAAGTTGTCTCAAATCACGCAGCCGCCGACTCGCGGCTTCCTTCGACACGATGCCGTGCGGTGATGAGGTGAATCGCAGCCGTCAGGCCATGCAGTGCCTCGTCGATTTGTTGAGTCTCGCGCAGCACTCGCAGGTTGGTCGAGAGGATTCCTTGCATTTCGATGAGAGAACCTTCGCCGCGAGCGATCGTGTCCAAAGTCTGAGCCAAACCGGCGAAGTCTTCTTTGAACGCCAGTGCGCGTTCGAGCATCGTCTGAATATGAACGAGGTGCTGCGTCTGCTTCGCATCCACCAACGAGACCGAGTGTTGGAAACGATTTTCATGACTGGCATCGTAAGTTTCATAACGCTTCTGAAGCACGTCGAGTGCTCCTTGCCAGGCTTGTAATTCGTGCTGCTGGCGTTGGTCGAAACGCTGAAACAACGCGTCGAGGGATTGAGCCCAAATTTCGATTTGAGCTTTCAACGTGCCACCGATGGCGTTCAGCGCCTCTTGGTTGGCGGATTGAATGACGGAGAGGAACGGCAGAATGTTCGGGTCTTTGATTTCGAAGCGGTTCAAGAGTTCGCGCTCGGCGAGCCGGTCAATCGAACGGAGGATGCCGCGCTCGACGCGCTCGCACACGAACAGCGAAAACATCATCGACATGGAGGCCGCCAGCGCGACGGTGGTCGTGTTGAACGCGGCACCCATTTCACTAACGACGGCCGGAAGTTTGTCGACGAGTTCGTCAAACGAAATGCCGCTCAAGGCGGTTCCGAAATGCACGACGGTTCCCAGAAATCCCAGCACCGGCGTCACACCGACGACGAAGCGGACCAGCGAATAACTGGCGTGAGTGTTGTCCTCTTCCAGATCGGCGAGGTACTGCAAGTGTTCGCGATATTCTTCGGCGGAGCCTTTCTCTGTCACAAACTGCAACGCGAGGATCAGCCGCCGTCCGATTTTGGAATCCTGCAACCATTGCGGTTGTGATCGGACTCGATCGAGCAACGTACTCGCGCTCGTAATCGGTTCACGGCCTTGCCGAGTGGGAAGCCAGTCTTGTCGCAAGGCGAGACGTTCCCTCGGAAACGCCGACACCTTGAGGACCACGTCCATGATGCTCCAGATGAACAACGTCATGATGACGTATTCGACGACATGCTCGGTCGTGTAACGAAACAGCGCCGAGTCGCGCATCGAAGGTTGAAACACAATGCCATAGAACACTGCGGTGCCGATCATCCCCAACATAAACGCGGGATCGAGTGCTCGCAGAAGCAACGCTTTTCGGTCTTGGGCCATGATGTTTCTCCACGGACTTTCGTGACGTGCCGTTTGAATCCCGCTCATCGATCAGTGATTCAGCACACGTCTCATCAAACAAAAAAGGAAGGGGACAGGGACGTTTATCAGACGTCAAAAAACGCCACAATGCCGATCATTGAGCCGCAGACCGAGAACCCTTCGGTGAGAACAAGATCGGAGTACCGGTCGGCATCGGGCGAGCCGCGACGGAAAAACCTTCGCGGTGTGCCACGGTTTGAAGTTGACGATACAACGCAAAACTGTCTGGATAGACCCAGAAGGTGATTGTCGAACCAGGCTCCGCTTCGCGGAGTTCATTGCGGAAGACGGAATCATTTCGCAACGCGATTTCGCTCGGTTCCGCTTCAAGATCAGCTTCCGGAACGACTTCCCACTGCGTGACGGTGATCCGGGCGAAACTGCCACCGAGTGACTCTTCTCGTTCGACGAGGTACTTCACACTGAAGCCACGAACCGGACCGACCGCTCCAGAAAAACGTCGAGCGCGGATAATGAAATCGCGTTGACGTTCCATCTGCGTCTTCATCCGTCCGACCAACTCTTCAATCGGCACGGGAGCCACTTTGCCGCCGGAGCAGCGGAAGTGAAGTTCAGTTTCACGCTCGTTTAGAACTCGACTGACGGGAGTGATGCGATGTTCTAATTGCTCGACTCGATTGGGTTGCTGTTCGACAGCCGCGACAGCCGTTTGACGATGTTTAAGTTTGACTCGCACCGCTTGAGCGGCTGCCGACAATTGTTCCGTTTCCATTCGACTCTTTTCGAGGACCGACAACTCTCCTTCTAAAGTTGCACCGAGTGCAGCGATCCGATTTCGGATCACTGCGTCGCGCGATTGCAACTCGCTCAATCGAGTCTGATGATCGGCTGTCGCGCGACGCTGTTTGTCGAGCGCATTTTGCAGTCGTTCGGCCTCTGATTGCACGGTCGCGAGTTCTTGTCGCCGCGTCTCGGCGAGGTCGTCAGCCGGAGCCGCGCTTGGCGCATCGGCAATCACTTCGATTGCCGATGCCTCAGCTTCAGTGGGTGTGACGACTTCCGTGACCGCAGGAGCGTTGCTCGTACGCAGCCCGGCGAGTACCAACAATATGATCAAAATACCAACGACGTTGGCAATGACGTCCAAGAATGAATCGGACCCGAAATGCGCTTCCTCGCGTTGTGGACGACGACGGCTCATCGATCACCTCCGATCGGAGTTCTCGTCCCCATCGAAACCGCCGCGCGAGCGCGGGATGGCTCGCGCGACGGTGTTGTTTGTTCGCTGTTGGAGGCTCCCGATTTCTTCGGAGACACGGAGCTCTTCGGTTTGGCGGCCACATCCGGGTCAGCGTCTAAATAGGTCACGTTGGAAACGAGTCCGAGTTCCATCAATGCGGAATTCAACCGCTGTTGAACTTGATCACCGCCAGGAACCACCTCGTAACGCAACGTCGGAACCCAGTGATAACCGACACCAGCGCTCGGCCAACTGGCTTGAACTTGATCCAAGCCGATCAACACGCGATCGACCAAACTCTCGGTCCGCGCTTGAGCGTCAACCGGGATTTCAAACTCCTCGCCGATCATGATGCGGTTAGACCAAACGCGAATTGAAATCGCTTTTTCCAATCCGATACCGCCGCGCGATGCGTTATATCTGCGCTTGTGATGCCGGAGATCGCCGCTTCCTGACGAACGCTGTCCCGACGCACTGCGATCGGTCCCGGATGAGTTGCCGGATCGAGCGTTGCTCCCAGAAGGATCAGGCGAATTGCTCGCGGTTGAATTGGAGGACGTCCCACCGTTTGAACCGAACTTCTGTCGGCTTGAGGAGCCCGCTGCTCCACTTGCCGTACTGTTCGACGTGCCGTTCGCACTCCCGCTGGTTTTTGCAACAGCCTTGTCACTTGCGGCGTTGTCGCTTGTTCCGCCGCTTGCCCGAGTGGAATTACCTCGAGTCGTTCCCGCAGTTCGATTGGATCGACCCAGAGGAAAAGGCTTGGTGTCGTCGTTAGCGAATGTTGAGGCCGAGGCTGATTGCGGCAGCGTTTCTTCAAGCGGTTCATCACCGACGTCTGAATCACCTGATCGTCCATTGCCGCGATTTGGTCCGGTTGATTTTGAGTGTTGCCCCGTTGATTGAGATTGAGGTCCGGCTGATTTTTCAGACAATCCCGTTGCATTTCCTGTCGAGGCTTGATCGTTATCGCCACGAAGGAAGTCCGCTTCGGGCCTTCGGCCCCCTTTCATCACACGGTTATCAAACGGACGTTTTGATGTGCCATTGTCAGTAACGCTTGAGCCATCGCGACCGATGCCGCTTGCGGTTCCTCCGTTTGAGTTCCCGCTGCCGCGGTTTGAGTTCCCGCTGCTATTACTGGAGTTGCTTGAATTCTCATTGCCACTCAAGCGGCCGCCGCCGTTCCCGTTTCCCGCTGAGCTGGAATTGGAAAGCTCGTATCCGGAGCCACGACCGGCGGAACTCGAAGACGGGCCGAAGCCCGCCGAACCACCATAGGGTTGATCGCCACCGTTCCCGCTATCTCCAAAACCGGTGCCCGCGCTTGTTCCCGGATCGTTCTTGCCTTCGTGAGATGATCTGGTTGACGTCCCAGAGGCTGACGCCACCTTTTGGTCTGATACGCCCCTGCCAGGCACGCCCTTATCTGACGCACTTCTTTCTGTGAATGACCGAGACCCCGTCCCGATCTTTGGGGGTTCATCAGGCTCAATCGGCACAAATGATGGCGAGTGCGGTTCGAGCTTCAGTTGATCGCGTTGCAAGTCGCGATTCGCGGCGACCAACTGTTTGACCTTCTCACGTTCGTCCAATGTTTGTGTGATCGCTTGTTGACAGATTAGTTTGGCAACCGGATTCGGCTCGCTGAATTCCAACTCCATGTCGTCGTCGAGCAATTCATAGCCGTGCGGAATTTTCAATTGGGTCAGCAAGTGCTTCGCAATCATGAACGACATCGCTCCGTTCGATCGCACTAGCAGCAACACATACGGTTCTTTCCCCGCGTTGCCAGAGTTACCGCGATCTTTGTTGGCGGCATCGTCCGCTTCGGTCGCCGCTTCGTCGGCATGCACGCGGTCGTAAACGTCCCAATAATGGATCAACTCGCGGGAAGCATTCAGCAGTGGATTGAAGCCCGTCGTGAAACCGTTGAGCTGCGCTGGGGTGAGCCGAATGTCCTCCGGAAGAAATCGAATGTACGTCTCCGTACATTCCAGAAGGATCGGTCGTCGCGTTGTCCCCGTTCGTCCGTCAAATGGGACAAAGGCAAACTTACTGCGAGCAGTCCGCTGACGTTCTTTCGCGTCAACGAGCCGCTGTTCCGTCGTCGTCAACTCTTCTCGAGCGGAAGTGACTTCAGCCATCAACCGCTCTCGTTCAGCCTCCGCTTGTCGTTGCGCTTCGCGAGTGATTTTCAGCTTTTCATTTTTTGAAGCGGCTTGTGCCTGAGCGTGCTTTGTCGCCGCTTCCACAGCGGAGAGCTTTCGCTCCAACTCGGTCAGTTGTGCTTGTCGCGAGTCATGTTCGGAAGTCAGCGTTTCAATTTGTGTCCGCCATTCATTCAGCGAATTGTCATCCTTCGGCTGTTCGACTGGCGCTTCCTTGATCTCCTCGGCGACCGGCGTGGCGACAGCGATGTTGTCTTCAGAGGCATCCAGTTTTGCTGTGATCGCGGCTTGACGAGCCTTTTCGGCAATCGCGGGCTGAACTTTCTTGGTGACAACAATGAGCAATAGAATCAGCGACCCCATTGTGCAGATCAGCACATCGAGGAAAGGGAAAAGCGACACACCGGTCGCGGCTGTTCTCGTTCGGCGACTCATGCAGCAGACGTCCTTTGTCTCCGTTCGACGGCTCGACGCCTCCCAAAACCGGAGACTGGACCAAACACCAAACGGAGACTACTGACAATGAACTCAATCACGTAGCGCGATTTCATCTCAATCCTGAAATGGTAGGATCAGCGAAGGTTCCTTTGACCTGTGCGTTGGTTCGAGTTTCGCCAAAACAGGTCAACGTTGTCGTTGATGAACGCCCCATACCCCCTCCTTGTGCGATTTGCAGCCGTCGCAGAAACACGCATTTGCGGCAGGTTCTGCCGTTCGGCCGCTCAGTTGACAGCAACAGAACGACAATGCCGTCGTTGCGACTGCTACGACCCTTAACATCGGCGCAGCTTCACGAAGGGCTGAATCCAAAAACAGCCTTGAGCGGAAGTCATGGCGAGCAAGGAGGTTCGACAGCAAAAAAGAGTCCACTGATGCTCTGCGCGGACGCTGGTAAGAGAGTGCGGTCAGGGATATCGTCTCACGGCTTTCATGCACGGTATGACTTGCTGTCCGACAATTCGCGTTCATGCTCAAGGTAAACTGATGACCGAACACAAGCCGTCTTCGTCCGCCGGATCGTTTGAAGCTCCATATCCCGGCTCGCACCAAATGCCGAAATGGGATACCGGCGAACTGATTGACGCTCCGGTTTTCACCAAGAAAAACTTATTGGCGATGATCGGGCCGGGGCTGGTGATGGGCGCGTCGGCCATCGGTGGCGGCGAATGGCTGGCCGGTCCAGCGGTGACGGCGAAGTATGGAGCCGCGCTATTGTGGGTCGCGACCGTCAGCATCCTGGTGCAGGTGCTCTACAACATCGAGATCAGCCGCTACACGCTCTACACCGGCGAGCCGATCTTCACGGGCAAGTTCCGCATCCCGCCGCACCCGATGTTTTGGTTGATTTTTTATCTCTTGCTCGACTGGGGGGCGATCTTCCCGTATCTCGTCGTGAATGCAGCAGTCACGTTGGAGAAGATGTTCATCCTCAACTTCGAGCCGGAGACGACGCACTGGTTGCTGCATAAGTCGGTTTCGACCGGCATCTTTTTTTTGTGTGTCTTCCCGTTGTTGATCGGGGGCAAGATTTTCAACTCGCTGAAGGTCATCATGTCGGCGAAGTTGGTCATCGTGATCGGCTTTCTGCTGTTTGTGTCGGCGGTCTATTCGCGACCATCACATTGGATGGAGATTGCATCTGGATTGTTCAAGGTCGGAACCGTGCCGATCACTCAAGGAGAAGATCGCAACGGCAACGGAGTGCTCGATCCCGGTGAGGACTTCGACGGAGACGGCCACTTGGACGTCGTCGAATGGCTGCCGAAGACGGTCGATACCGACGGAGATGGCAAGCCGGACGATTGGGAGAAGGACGCGAGCGGCAAGCCGATCAAATATGTGGACTTGGATGGTGACGGCAAACCCGACGGCGCGAACATCGACAACTTCGTGATCTCGTTTTTGACCGAGGGACGTTGGCCGAAAGTCGATTGGGGTTTGATTGGGTTCATCGCAGGCTTGGCGGCGATCGCAGGCAACGGTGGATTGACCAACGCGCCGATCAGCAATTTCACGCGCGATCAAGGCTGGGGCATGGGGCATCACGTCGGAGCGATCCCCAGCATCGTCGGTGGACACGGCATTGAACTGTCGCATGTCGGCTGCGTGTTTCAGGTCACCGAAGAATCGTTGCCGCGCTGGAAGCGGTGGTATAAGCATGTGGCTCGCGATCAGATTTGTGTCTGGATGATGGCCTGTCTGATCGGCGTATCGCTGCCGAGCATTTTGTCGATCGGCTTTCTGCCGCGTGGCACAGAAGCTCCAGATGATGTCGCCGCGATGACGTCGGTCGGAGTCGCCAAGACTGTCCTTTCGCCGAATCCGGGGACACTTGCGGCGCTGCCGTCGTTTGCTTGGCTGACTGGACCGGGTTGGTCCGAGAGTCTCCGTATCGGCACATTGTTCTGCGGCTTCTTGGTGTTGATGACGAGCATGATTTCGACAGTTGATGGCTTCGTGCGGCGCTGGGTCGATGTCTGTTGGACCGCAGTACCGAAGCTGCGAGAACTCGATACGAAGTTCATCAAGTATGTCTACTTCTTCGTGCTGCTGGCTTACACGATCTGCTGCCTGTCGATCATCTGGTTGGCGGGAAGCAAGCCGAGCAAGGTCTTCCAACTGGCGACCACGGGCTACAACTTTGCGTTCGCTTTCAGTTGTTGGCACACGATTGTCATTAACGTGAAGCTGCTGCCACGCGAGTTGCGGCCCAGCATGACGATCCGCGTGTTGATGGTTCTCGGCGGTGTTTACTTTTCGTTCTTGGGTGTGATGGGCGTGTTGAAGTTTGCCGGCGTGGTGTGATGCCGTGGCGACAAGCTGCCAGCTTGTCGGAGAGGGTTCACAGGTTGGCGACTTGCGAGGGGAAGCTCACAAGCTGGAAACCTGTGGCGATGGTTTTAGGAACCTGCGATGTACGACTTCGCGTTGATCAATGGGACAGTTATTGATCCAGCGGCAAGCCTAAATGATCGGAGAACCGTTGCAATCCAGAACGGTCATATCGCAGCGATCCTCGATCCAGGAATGCCGGTCGTCGCCAAGCAAACGCTCGATTGCTCTGGCCAGTTGATTGTTCCGGGTTTGATCGACTTCCACGTGCATGTCTTTCCCGGCGTGAGCAATTTCGGCGTTGATCCGGATGAAACCTGCTTGGCGCGCGGTGTGACGACCGTGCTCGACTTCGGCACGGCGGGCGGGTTGATTTTCGATGGCTTCCGACAGTTCGTGATCGACACTGCCAAGACTCGTGTCAAAGCGCTCATGCTGATTGCCGGACAAGGATTGATCAGTAGCAACGATACGAAGCCTGCACTCGGCGAGTTGTGGGACTTGGCCTACTGCGACGTTGAAGGCTGCGTCGTGGCGGTCGAGAAACATCGCGATTGCGTCGCGGGAATCAAAGTCCGCTGCATGGAAGATATCTCGCACGGAGGACTCAACGAGGCAGAAGGCTTGCGCCGCGCACGCGAAGCGGCCGATGCGACGAAGCTGCCGCTGGTCGTGCATCCGGCGAACTCGTCGCTGTCGATCCAGCACATCTTGGAAACGCTGCGTCCGGGCGATGTGCTGACTCACTGCTTTCACGACAAGAACTGCAAGCTGGTCGATGAGGCGATGAAACTGTGGCCGATCGTGCGCGAGAAGCAACGGGACGGAGTGCAATTCGACGTCGGACATGGCTGGGGGAGTTTCGCTTGGCGAGTTGTCCGCCCGATGCTCGATCAAGGCTTTGAGCCAGATTTCCTCGGAAGCGATCTTCATGCCTACAACACGAACGGCCCAGTGTTTGATCTCGTCACGACGCTCGACAAGTTTTTGCATGTTGGCATGAGCGTGTCCGAAGTCATCTGCCGTTCGACAGCAGCGTGCGCGAAGTGGCTGGGACTCGCCGACGAAATCGGAACGCTGCGAGTCGGTGCGTGTGCCGACATTACGGTGCTCGAAATCGAAGCGGGAGAGTTCCCGTTAACCGACTCCGAAGGTGTCACGGAGATTGCACAACGGCAATTCGCCGTTCGTCACTGCTTCCGAGCAGGCCGGCGAGTTGGAATATTGCCAAAATCGGCCCCGATGCCATCAAGAATCTAAGCGAACGGCAAGGGAAAGTAGGCCAACCTGTCAGCATAGGTCCATCGTGCGAATCGCAGATATTGAGGCAGAGGTAAGGCATCGGAATGCTAGTTGACAGGATGGTATACGAATCCGGCACATTAAGTGTTCTCTGTTCGGGCACATTCGGCATCGGGTCGCTAGGCAATCCATCCGGCGATCTCTTGCGGGAATCAATACGGCATTGGATGACTGATCATCCTGCGGCTGCAGTAACGCGAATCCAAGTTGACTTGACGATTGTGGAATACATTTGGGGAGACGGTCCTGTGTCTTCAATGATGCCGCTATTTCGAAGTGGCATTCGAGAAGTTCAAGTTCTGGCCGGTCCCCAGAACGCTGATGCTCTCGAAGAGTTGATCCAAGCGTGCAGAATTCCTGGGTTCATAATCAAACGGCTGGATGCCTAACCGTGATCGTTGTCGCTTCCGTTACTGGTTTGGAAAAACGGTCGGCATTACATTCCGCCGCGTGAACCCGCTCGAAATAAATCTCAATCGCCTGCGTCTGAGTAATCCGATTCTGGTCGCGTCCGGAACGTTCGGGTATGCGCGCGAAATGCAATCTTTTGTGGACTTCGCTCGCTTGGGCGGCATCGTCCCCAAGACGGTGACTCCGCTCCCGCGCATCGGTAATCCACCGCCGCGAACCGTTGAGACTTCCTCTGGTTTGTTGAACTCAATTGGCTTGGACAACGACGGGATTGACGCGTTTCTCGACAAGCACTTGGACTATTTGCTGGGGCTGGGGACTGCGGTCATCGTGAATATTGCGGGCCACGACATCGCCGAGTTCGGTGTGATGGCGAAGAAGCTCAACCCGTTCAAACAGATCGCGGCGATCGAACTGAATATCTCGTGCCCGAATGTCAGCGGCGGGATCGACTTCGCCAGCAATTCCAAGATGACGGCTCAGGTCGTCAACGAAGTCCGTGCGGCGTGCGACCTGCCGATCATCGCCAAGCTGACGCCGAACGTGACAAGCGTTGTCGAAATCGCCGCTGCCGCTGCCGAAGCGGGTGCGGATGCGGTGACGTTGGTCAACACGTTTCAAGGGGTGGCGGTCAACTGGCGCAAGCGAAAGCCGATCCTCGGCAACGTGCTCGGCGGACTCAGCGGGCCGGCAATCAAGCCGTTGGCGTTGAGAATCGTGCATCAAGTTTTTCGTGCCGTGAAGATTCCGATCATCGGTGTCGGCGGCATTCAGTCGATCGACGACGTGATGGAGTTCTTGGTGACGGGCGCGTCTGCCGTGCAAATTGGAACCGCCAACTTTTATGACCCGACACTCGCGTGCCGGTTGGTTGACGAACTGGCAGAGATCGTGAAAGCCGAAGGTTGCCAGAACGTCAGCGAGTTGGTCGGCACGTTGCAGTTGCCTGTGCCGACGACCGTCGGTTGTACAAAGTGAGTTCGATGACTAATCACTCAAACTGAGCATTTTCAGAAACGACTTTTTCAACGCAAAGGTGCAAAGGTTCGCAAAAAATTAGGGATGATCGACTTCGAGATTCAAAAATGAATTGAGGGGATTGATTGCCACAAAACTTTGCGACACTTTGCGAACCTCTGCGCCTTTGCGTTGAAAACTGTTCAGTTTGAGTAATCAGTTCCAAGGAACAAGCATGAAGATTCTTTCCGGCATTCAGCCGACCGGTCGGTTTCACTGGGGCAATTACTTCGGGGCGATTCGGCAATACATCGCGTTGCAAGACAATGAGCAGTCATTTTATTTCATCGCTGATCTGCACGCGCTGACGACCGTTCGCGATCCGGAGGCTTTGCGCGGTTTCACGCGCGATGCGGCTCTCGATCTGCTCGCGCTGGGGCTTGATCCGAATCAGGCGACGTTGTTCCGGCAGTCGGACGTCCCAGAAGTGACCGAGCTGATGTGGTTGTTGATCACACTCACACCGATGAGCCTTTTGGAAAAATGTCACGCCTACAAAGACAAGCTGGCGAAGGGACTGCCGGCGGATGCGGGCTTGTTTTCGTATCCCGTGCTGATGGCGGCGGACATCTTGTTGTACGACAGCAACATTGTGCCGGTCGGCGTTGATCAAGTGCAGCACATCGAAGTGACTCGCGACATCGCAACGAAATTCAATCTGACCTATCAACGCGACGTGTTCGTTTTGCCGGAAGCCCGCGTCATGGCCGAGACCGCAAAGGTTGTCGGCGTGGACGGCGACAAGATGTCGAAGAGCTATGGCAACACGATCGAATTGTTCGACGAGCCGAAGAAGCTCCGCAAAAGATTGATGTCGATCAAGACCGACTCCACACCGGTCGAAGCGTCGAAGAATCCGGAGACGTGTTCGGTCTTCACGCTCTACAAGTTGTTCGCCAGCGAGACTCAGCAAGCGGAATTGGCGGCTCGCTACCGCGCCGGTGGCATGGGTTACGGAGAGGCCAAACAAGCGCTGTTTGAAGCGGCCGACGCCTTCTTCGGCCCGGCTCGCGAACGTCGGCAGCAACTGGCGGCCGATCCCCGCACCGTCGAAGACATGCTTCAAGCCGGTGCGAAACGAGCACGCGTGAAAGCTCAAGAGGTACTCAATCGCGCCCGCGAAGCGTGCGGGTTGTCGGTTCGGGCGAATTGATTTTTCGTAGCACGGTTTTTCAAACCGTGCCGCAGTTTGAGCACGGTTTGAAAAACCGTGCTACGGCATTGCGCTCACGATGGCATTACTTGTGCTCCGCGTCGGGATTGCTCACTCCGCGCAGCATTTGTGCGAGTTGTAATTCCAAGTTGACCAATTGATGCCAGACAACTCCGTCGAGCAATCGGCAGCCGACGCTGTCGGGCATTGACGGCTCACGACCGGAACTGAGAACTTGTAAAATCTGATGGTGCAGAAACGCGATGAGGTCCGTCAGTTGAGCACGTTGCCCCAGCGAGAACGTCTCCGGCAGCGTCGGCGGATTCGAGGCCAAATCTTGCGACGCGGCATCGAGCATGTCGCTCCAATCGGAGGGATGAGCCGAACCCAACTCCATCGTCGCGCTGTGCCGGATGTCGTCATCATCGTCGGCTCCCGAATCCGATCCTGCAACAACCTCTTTCAAGCGACCGATCGCCGGCGATGATGATTCGCGGAAGCGACGAGCAATTTCTTCAGGGCTGCCGAAGACGAGCACGCAACGACCGACAGCAATCAAATCACCGAATTGCAGAACTCGAAGCTGTGCCGGAGCACCGTTTACGCGAGTTCCATTCGTACTGTCCAAGTCGGTCAGAATGATGCGTCCGTCGTCCTCTTGAACTTTGAGATGGAAGCGGCTGACCCGTTCATCGTTCAATTGAATGGAGTTGTCCTCTTCGCGACCGATCGTAAATGGCGTTTCGATGAGCGCGAAAATTCGTCCGCGTTCCATGCCTTCAAGTACTTGAAAAGTGACTTCCGCCATTACATCAACCCTTACTGGATTCTTTCCGATGGCTCGACTGAACGAGCGCTGCGACGCCTGATTGGCACACACTTCTATCGGGCTTCTCTCGCAAACGTCAATTCGAGCTGAGTATTTCCAGATTGCTGCCAGAAAAACGGCGGTGAACTGTGTGGGTTGCAAGATTCTGATTTAGCGTACGGCAAAACAAAAGGAGATCGTTCGCTCCGTGACCGGAATCTTCGATTCAGGAATCATCTCGGTTAGTATCTGGCCCCGTTCATTGATGAACTCACTTGAGGAACGAGCGAATGGAACCGATTCAGGCCGAGCCGCTACCAACACCGCCGAAACGAGCGAGTCTCTTGTTTCAACTGACCGCGTTTTCGTCGGTGCTGTTTATCGTGACGGTGTTGGCGTTGGTGGCCACGGTGTTTGGCGATCAGGCGGCACCGGCAGCCAAGCAGCTCAATCGTCATGCGGGAAAACTTATCGTCATTGAAGTTGCCGCGACGTTGTTGCTGGGGTTTGCGGCGATGACTCAAGATCGACGTCAGACGCTCGCGGAATGTGACGAGGATCGCACTGTGCCGAAGTCTGAGGACGAATGATGTCACAAATCAGCGAAAATGGCTTCGTGTTTTGTAGCCCGGTTTTTCAAACCGGGTGACTCGTTTTGCGATGGGCGAGGAGATCGAACAATTAGCCTGTCGGTCTTCTCTGCCCGGTTTGGAAAACCGGGCTACGAGGGTTGTGCTTCGTTGATTGAAGGAAACGTATGCCGGAATCGTTGAACGTCGAAGTCGAACGGTTGCGTGCTGAACTGTGGCGGCACAATCGACTGTATTACGTCGAAGCGAAGCCGGAGATTTCTGATCTCGACTACGACCGGCTGATGAAACGGTTGGAGCAGATCGAGCGTGAGCATCCGGAACTCGACGTGTCGGACAGTCCGACTCACAAAGTTGGCGGCGAGCCGATTGAGGGCTTCGTGCAAGTCGATCATCGCGTACCGATGCTCTCGATTGAAAACGTTTATGAGGAAGTCGGTGTCAACAAGTTTGATGCCGATGTGCGAAAGGCGCTCGGAACGGCGACTCAGCCGGAGTACTCGATCGAATTCAAGATCGACGGCGTTTCGTTGGCGTTGATCTATGAGCATGGCGCGTTGACTCAAGCGGTGACTCGCGGTGATGGGCGACGCGGCGATGATGTCACGGAAAATGCCAAGACGATTCGCGGTGTCCCGCTGCGGCTGTTTGGCGGTGAATCAAAGAAGCCCGGTTCGTTGTTTGGTGACGACGACATTCCGCCGATCGTCGAGATTCGGGGCGAGGCTTACATCGCGAACTCCGACTTTGCTCACATCCGAGCGGAGCAAATTGCAGCAGGCGATGAGCCGTTCGCGAATCCACGCAACGCGACGACCGGCGCATTGAAGTCGCACGATCCGAAGCAGTGTGCCGCCCGTCGGCTGCGTTTTTTTGCACACAGCATCGGCTACAGCGAAGGGACGACGTATCAAACTCACGATGAATTTCTCGCGTCGATCCGTCGCTGGGGAATCCCGACCACGCCGCGCGTCGCGACGTTTCCGACGATGGAAGCGACGCGCGAATACGCGCACCAACTGATGGACGAACTGCATACGCTCGACTTTGAAGTCGATGGACTCGTCATCAAGGTCAATTCGATTGAGCAGCGCGAGCAACTCGGACGCACGAGCAAAGTGCCGCGCTGGGTGATTGCCTTCAAATGGGAAAAGTACGAAGCGGTCACGCAACTCGAAGAGATCGAAGTGCAAGTCGGTAAGACGGGCGCACTGACTCCGGTTGCGCATCTCAAGCCGGTCGAGATTGATCGGACAACGGTTTCTCGCGCGAGTCTGCACAACGCCGACGAGGTCGCGCGGCTCGGACTGCGAATCGGCGATTGGGTTGTCGTGGAGAAGGCGGGAAAAATCATTCCGCACGTGGTCCGTGTCGAAGAGCATCGCCGCGACGGCAGTGAGCAGCCGTTTGTATTCCCGACGCAATGTCCGGTCTGCAATGCCGACGCTGTGAAGGATGAAGGCGGCGTTTACATTCGTTGCCCGAATCCGCAGTGCCCGGCTCAGCTTCGTGAGTGGCTGCGGTTTTATGCCTCGCGGAATGCGATGGATATTGAAGGACTTGGTTCCAAGTTAGTGGAGCAGTTGACCGACAGCGGCCTCGTCGGTTCATTGCCCGATGTCTATCGGCTGCATCAACGACGCGAGGAACTGCTCGTACTCGAACGCATCGGCGAGAAGTCTGCCGATGGTTTGTTAAATGGGATCGAAGCCTCGAAGCAACGTTCGCTGTGGCGGCTGCTCGTGGGACTCAACATTCGGCATGTCGGCACGCGAACCGCGCAGATTCTGGCCGATCGCTTCGGCACGCTCGACAACATCATGACGCAGTCCGAGGAATCTTTGGCGACCGTTGATGAAGTCGGCCCGGTGATCGCAAAGTCGATTCACGCCTATTTCCAGTCAGAGATCGCGAAGCGGCTCATCGAAGAACTGCGAGGCTTCGGTTTGAACTTCGGCGAGCCACTTCCTGAACGCCCCGCTGACGATCAACCGCGATTGCTCGAGGGACTGACGATCGTCGTGACCGGCACGCTGACAAAATTCTCTCGCGACCAGATCAAAGAATTGATCCATCAACACGGCGGCAAGCCCTCGGAAAGCGTCTCGAAAAAAACATCCTTCCTCGTCGCTGGTGAGAATGCCGGCAGCAAGCTCTCCAAAGCCCAGGAACTCGGCGTCCCGGTTTTGAGCGAGTCAGACTTCGAGACCAAGATCAATCCGACGCATTGGCCTGATTATACCTCCTGCGGTCTTGAATGAGATGTTTAACCGCACACCGCAGGCACGCGCGTTTCAAAACGCGCGTGCCTGCAGCGTGCGGTTAAACGATCGGGCAAAACATCTTATCGAAGACCGCGCGAGGTATAACGTTCAGGCAAAGGGGCATCTACCTACGGAACACACGGTAAAAGATGAGAAGGGGCGATGATTAATGTGAGTCCGTTGAGCCGCGCTGGTTTGTGAACCGAGAGGGCGTCTAATCCACGTACAAGAACTCGTTTGAATTTAGCAGCACGTGGCAGAGATCGGCGAGGACGGACGAGGCGGACTCTGCGTTACGAGCGGCTTGAACGTTGAGGAACTCGGCGGCAGCGGTGAGTTCTGAGGGGGTCGCTTCGCGGCCGAAGCTGAAGCGATAGGCGGCTCGAATTTGGGAATTGCGATCGTTGCTCGCTTCCGTTTGGATGCGGCGAGCAAACTCAGCGGCGCGGGAGAGAGTCTCTTTGCTGTTGATCATCAGCAAGGCTTGAGTCGGTGTCGTGGTGATGTTTCGCTCGGCCGTACTGTTGAAACCGTCGGCGGAATCGAAGACGTCGAGAAGTGGATCGGGGGTGTTGCGGCGTTGTTCGGTATAGATCGAGCGTCGCGGCTTCGATGTCGGAACACTCGGTCCGCCGATTGTCACGTCGAGCTTGCTGGCGACGAGCAACATCGAGTCGCGGATTTGTTCGGCGTCGAGACGGCGAATGTTTGCTCGCCACAACAGCCGGTTCGACGGATCGTTCAGCGTTTGCTTGTCCGCGTCAGCGTGTGTGGCCGATTGACGGTAAGTTGCGGAGGTGACAATCAAGCGATGCAGCGATTTGATCGACCAAGGTTTTCCCGTAGAACGGATTTCCAATCCGTTCGCGTTTGCGTTCGAGTCCTGCGACGACGGATTGGAAATCCGTCCTACGAAGCAGCTCGCCAACCAGTCGAGCAATTCCGGGTGACTCGGCGATTCGCCCAAGCGACCGAAGTCGCTCGACGTCGCGACGAGTCCTTTGCCGAAGTGATATTGCCAAACTCGATTGACCATCACGCGCGCGGTCAGCGGATTTTCGGGCGACGTCAGCCAACGAGCCAACGCGGCGCGGCGACCGGTTGAGTTCGGAGCGGTCGGCAGCGAAACAATCTTCGCCGGTTCGGGATCAATCACAGTCAGCAAACCGGGAGCGATGTCGGTTTTCGATTTGTCACCCGGAATGATCATCGGCGGCGCGACCGGTCCCACGTCGGCGACCGCGTAACCGATCGGCAGCGGAACGGGCTTAAACTCGTCGAACTTTTTCAATTCGTCGCGCAGCTCCGTCCACGTTTTTTTGTCGGCCTCTTTGAGTTTTCCGGCGAGCGCATCGTGCTCGTACTTCACTTGCAAGTACGCGAGGTAATGCAACTGCCGCTCATGCGGCGAGAGTTGTTCTTTCGCTGCATCATCGGTTTTCAAGATCGTTTGAATGTCCTTCGGGAACTTGAAGATCGCACCTTCTGTCGCACGCTTGAGGTACGGCTTTTCGATCTCAGCAATCTTCGCGCGAATGTCGGCAGTCTTCGTTTCCCACTCGGCGAGTTTCGCGTGGTGTGCGGCAATCTCCGCCTGCGTTGCGAACGGACGATCGTCTTGTGGCATCATGCCGGAGAAGAATGCTCGCAAACGAAAATAGTCCTTCTGCAAAATCGGATCGAACTTGTGATCGTGGCAGCGAGCACAGCCCATCCCCATGCCGAGGAACACATCGCCGGTGACGTCAGTGATGTCGTTGAGGATTTCGTTCCACTGATTGCGAGCATCTCGCTGATTGTATTCGTAAAGGTATTGCCGCAAGTAACCGGTCGCGGCGAGCGCGTCGGGATTTTCGGGATCAAGCTCGTCACCGGCGATTTGCTCCTGAGTGAACCGATCGAACGGCTTGTCATTTTGAAACGAACGCACGACGTAATCGCGATACCGCCAAGCGTGCGGTCGGTAATCGTCTTTGCGATAACCGTCCGATTCCGCATACCGCACGAGATCAAGCCAGTGCCGCGCCCACCGCTCGCCATACGCCGGACTATCAAGCAACCGATCAACCAGCCGTTCATAGGCATTGTCACGCTCATCGTTTTCAAACGCATCAATCTCCTGCGGAGTCGGCGGGAGTCCGGTGAGATCAAATGTCAGTCGCCGAATCAACGTCCGCCGATCCGCTTCCAGAGCGGGAGTCATCCCCTCGGCTTGAAGACGCGCGGCGATGAAAGAGTCGATTTCGTTGCGCGGCCATTTTGGTTGGCCAGGCAGTTTGGAAACCTGCCCCACGGGAACGGCGTGATCGCGGATCGGCTGAAACGCCCAATACTGACGATCGGCCTCCGTAATCCCCTTGCCACTCGCTTCGAGCACTTTCGAGTGACCATCAACGACCGGCCACGGCAGACCGCGACGCACCCATTCGGTGAGGAGATCAATCTCGTTCTCTTTGAGCGGCGCGTCCGGTGGCATTTCGATTGACCGCCGATTGATCGCCTCGACCAGCAAACTTTCTTCTGGCTTGCCGCTGACGACGACCGGCCCACTCTCGCCACCACCAAGCAACGCCTCATGCGAATCAAGCCGCAGCTTCCCTTTCTGCTGAGCCGCTCCGTGACACTTCACGCAGCGAGCGACCAGAATTGGCCGCACTTTCGATTCAAAGAACTTGATATCGTCTGCATTCGCGGGAGCCTCCGCCGCTGGACTGTTTGTCGCGAGCGAAAGCCAAACAGAGACGACAATTGTCGGGAACAATGCGGAGGCAATAAATCGGCTCATAAGAATAAAGTCCTCAAAGAGTCGTCGCATGATATCGAGCCGGTCATCCGCTCCCAACAGTTCAATTCATTGTCATCTGATGACGCAGCAGAGAAAAACAAACTCACGCGAAGCTGATGCAAGTCCCCACTTGTTTGCCCCGATTGCATGCGGCATCATCATCGTGACCTTCTCAGTCTTTGCACGGGAAATCTCACTTTCGACAAGCCCGGCCCAACAAACATTTCCAGGAACCGATCATGCCGAACTCTCGCTCACTTCGTCTATTGGCGCTGTTTGGCGTTGTTGTCTTTGCTGTGTTTCAAATCAGCCGAGGTGAAACATGGATTACTCCGGGAGACGTGAACGGCATCAAGCCCCCGGCAGTATCTGGGGCCGTCGAGACTGCACCCAAGAAACAGCCGAAGCCACCGGTCATCATGCCGCCTCTAAAGCCGATCAAATTCATCGCTCCCGGCAGCGTCGCGTCGCCGCCCAACGTCTACTTTCCTGTGCCGAGTGAGCGGGAAGTGGCACTTCTTGAAAAGCTCGAAGAGTCGATCGAACTGAATTTTACAGATACGTTGCTGGTCGACATGCTCGCTTACGTGTCGGAATATTCCGAAATCACGCTGCATTTACAAAAAGCGGAAAAAGAGGAAATGGTCGCGGCGGGTACCGATCCAGACAACACGGTGGTCACCTACCAAATTGCAGAAGGAAAGGTGCCGTTACGCACGGCACTCGATCAGATGTTGTCGCCTATCGGAGCGAGAACCATCGTCGAGGACGGAGTCTTGATCATCACAAGCATTGATGCGAGTGAAAAACGCCACGTCACTCGCGTTTATCCCGTCGGTGATCTCACGGATTCTCACCAGCCGGAAACTTACGCTGAACTCGTCAATGTCATCCGAGCCGGAACGGGAGGGGCATGGGAGGATCAAGATGAGGAGGGCGGCCGTATTTCGATGTCGCGCACGCTGCGTGCTTTGGTCATCCATCAAACCAGACATACTCACGATGAAATCGTGGAGTTGTTGACGGCGCTTCGTGCCGCTCGTGATGTCGAGTAGCGAGGTTTCAGACGGGATCTCGCACTTTGCTGCGATGACGAAGAGGTCACCTCGAACTTTCACTCCCCATCCGGCAAACAAAGTGTTGCTGCCCGTGAAACTTAAACCTGGTTGGGACAATCGGCTCGTAAATGGTCGGGGCAACGATGGTGATGTCAGCGTCGGTGTCTGTTTTCGGCGTTCGTTATTGGATGCCGAGAAGCAGGTTCAATTCCAGCGAGCGAGTTGTCGCTTGGCCTCTTCGATGTGCTGATTGAGCAGTCCCGTTTGATCTTCCGGACAATCCGCGAGGCACTCGTCGAGCAACTCAATCGCGAGCTGGCTGCGTTCGCACTTCAACGCCATGAAAGCCATATCGCGGCGTTCTTCGTAAGAACTTGGTTTCAGTGCCACGAGTCGCTCTTGAACCAACCATGCGGCGGACCAATTGTCTTGCTTGGCGTGCAGCACTTTCAGATTGTTGAGCATCCGAATGATGATCGCTCGCGGCCCAACGGGCTTAAGGCAAGGTTTCAATTCAGACTCCGGCATGTTGGTCTGGTTGTGTAAGAAAGTCAGACTCTCTGCTTGGTCCATGATACGACCGCCTCCGAAAGCATCGACGAATACCGAACCTTCGAGGCCATCGAATCGAGTCAGAAAATGTTGCGGTGTGGCGACCCCTTTTAACTCGATACCTGCGGCTTGGGCGACCGCCATGTACAAAATCGAGAGGCTAATCGGAATGCCCCGTTTTCGCGCGATGACCTCCGGCAAATAGCTACTTTCCGGCAACAACATCGCCGCCGCGTCACCTCGCATTCCGTGGGTTTCCCCCATCAGCGTGCAAAGTGCTCGCAGCCCATCTAGTTCCGACCACGCAGCGGCAACCCTGCTTGCCAAATCGTCAGCTCGGTTCGCAATCCAATCCAGCGTCGCTTCAAACTGCAATTGAGGATTTGCATCGCGAGCAATCTCCAACGACACGATCGTCAGGTTCACATCACTGTCGCGGACTAACAGTTTTGAGAACTCAGTGTCCTGAGAAAAGTCTCGTTCGGAGTACATGATCGCAGCCGTCCTTGGAAACTCGAGATGACCGACAAAGTTCGGTGGCATTGTACGGCGTCCACAAAAGTTTGACACGGTCGTGACACGACATCACTCATCACGATTTCAGACAGAGCGCGGTTCGGTGTTCGAGCCATCGCCGAGCGAGTATCTTGGCGACGACGCGGCTCGGAGCCTCTCCAAGTACAATACCGTAGACCGGTTTTCCAAACCGGTCGAAGTGAAACACCCGGTTTAGTGACTCAAACGGAACGGCTTTCAACAGAAAGGCGCAAGGAACGCCAAGAATTCATTTCTCATGATCATTTGCGAGGAAACTTTGGAAATGGTCGTCTTCCTGATTTCTTTGCGACTCTCCGCGTTCTTGGTGTTGAAAGTTCCCCCCTAAAATCGCTCAGTTTGAGTCGTTAGCCCAAAGTTTTCGGTCTCGGGAAGAAGACTCGTTTCACCGTGATCGACTCGGTCAGCTCGAAGCGTTTGCCGAGACTGACGTACTTGGCCAATCGATCGGCGATCGCGGAGGCCCCTTCTGTGTCGCACCAGTGGAGGATGCCGCCTCGGAACGGTGGGAAGCCGATGCCGAGGAGCATTCCCATATCAACGTGATGCGGCTCGGCGACGATCCCCTCTTCGAGGACTCGTGTCGCTTCGAGCAGCATCGGCAAGAACAAACGGTCGGTGAGTTCATCAAGCGTGAACTGTCGCGTGTCGGTGCGATGTCGTTCGAGGAACAGCGCGAAGTCCGGATCGGCTTCGGGCTTTCCTTTCTTGTTGAGCTTGCGGAAGCCGGAGCCGGTTTTGTTTCCGAGACGACCCGCTGTGACAAGGTCTGCAAGAATCGACGAGGGCTTCGATCGATCGGCGAACGCGGTTGAGACCACGTTGCCGGCGGAGAGCGCGGTATCGAGTCCGACCAAGTCACTGAGCGTGATCGGCCCCATCGGCATCCCGAACTTCGTCGCCGCTTTGTCGATGTCGTCCATCGACGCTCCTTCTTGAAGCAGCAACATCGCCTCATTCATGTACGGCAACAACACGCGATTCACGAGGAAACCGGGGCAATCTTTCATCACGATCGGCGTCTTGCCGATCCGTTTCGCGAGCGCCACGATCGTTGCGACAGTGTCGTCATCGGTCTTCGCACCGCGAATCACTTCGACCAGTTCCATGCGATCGACCGGATAGAAGAAGTGCATCCCCACGAAGCGTTCGGGGTGCGGAGCCGCTTCGGCCATGCGTGTGATCGAGATCGTCGAAGTGTTGCTGCACAGGATCGCGTCGTCACGCAGAATGCTTTTCATTTCTGAATAAGCCTGCGTCTTCATGACCTCGTTTTCAGGGATCGCTTCGATCACGATATCGGCTTCGGCGAAGACCGCTCGCGAGGTGGAGGTGCTCAAGCGAGTCAGCATCTCTTGCATGTCTTGCGGAGTTGCTCGACTGATACGGATGCGATCCTCGATCACTTTGCAGGCCCGTTTCATACCGTCAGCGAGCCGTTCTTGTCCGACATCGACCATCACGGACGGGACTCCGCGCCGGGCGTGAGCGGTCGCGATGCCAGCTCCCATCAAGCCGCTGCCGAGGACGCCCACTTGCTTCACATCACGAGCCTTCGCGGTTGTCGGCATGAAACCGGGATCGCGACCGATCGCGTTGTTCATAAAGAAGACCGAAATGAGGTTGCTAGAAATCGGCGTGCCGGTCACTTCGAGGGCGATCTGTTGTTCGATGAGCAGCGCCTCGTCGAGCGGTTTGTTGATCCCCTCTTTGATCGCTCGCAACGCCGCGAGCGGTGCCGGGTATTGCCCCTTCGTCTTCCCTTTGATTGCCCCTTCGGCACAGGCGAAAGCGAATTGAAATTCATCCGCACTCAAGCCGAGCGGTTGCGAGTGTCGCTCACGCTCCGCCTTCCATTCGTCGCTGTTAACCACTCGTTCGATCAACGCCGTTCCAACTTCAACAAGCTTGTCTGCCAGAACCGCATCAAAGCACAGACCGATTTGCACAGCCTTCGCGGGACCAACCGCCTCGCCACCGCAGATGATGTCGATCGCATGATGCACGCCGACCGCGCGAGTCATTCGCTGCGTTCCGCCCCAACCGGGAATGAGCCCGATCTTCGTCTCTGGCAACGCGATCTTCGTCGCCGGGTTCGTAGACGCGATGCGATAGTCCATCGACAGGATCAATTCAGTGCCGCCTCCCATCGAATTACCGTCAACGAGTGCCACCGTCGGAAACGGCAAACGACTCACGCGGCTGAAGAGTTCGTGTCCCGTTGTGATCGCGGTCTGACATTGTTCGCGTGTCGCATCGATCAACGCACCGAGTTCATTCAGATCGGCTCCGGCGATGAACTGCCCCGGCTTGCCGCTCCGAAATAGTAAGCCCTTCAAGTCCGTTCGCTTCTCAAGTTGAGCGATGTGAGAAGTCAACTCGGCCAAGATCGCTTGCGAGAGCGTGTTGACCTTTTTGTCCGGCACATCGAATGTCAGCAAACCAATCGGGCCGGGCGACAACTCTTCAAACCGAAAATATGACATCACGAGTTCCTTCCGTGAGACGCATGGCGAGCAAGGCAGCGTATGCCTGACGCGGCTCAGAGTGTGATGTCTCGTTTAACCGCAACACCAACGACGTGCGTGCGATCAAAGGTTCGGTCACCTCCGCGCGCACGCCGTTGGCGTTACGATTCAACATCTCACTCGCAGCCGCGCGAGTTGTAACAGATGCTCGCTTTCGCCGGGAACGGACTGGCTCAAACGTAGACGAGTGACCGGCCTACGTTTTGAGCGTCAGAATTTTCGGCCGCCACGAAACTCACTCACGCCACGATTTTGTTGCGACTGCGTGAAGGAACCGGACGAGACACCTCCGCCGTATTTCTCATGAAGGTCATCGTGCAGCGAGCGGACTTCTTCATAAGACCACGTTTCCACGTTGGCATACGGACCGAGCTGACTCAGATGATTTTCGCCGCGCAGGTGGCTGATGACTTTGTCCTTCGAGGGGTTCCAGTCTCCTTCGACCGACCAATGATTTCCTCGCAACGGATATTGCCCGGTCCATTGAACTCGGATCGCTTCCGGGATGACCGCTTGAGGCCGCTCGCTTTCCCCTTTGATCAACCAACCGAACGTCCACACGTCGAGCGGCGTTGAGCAGCCATCTTTGAACGAGCGGACGATCTCACCCTCGCTGATGCAGGCCACCGTCGGGAACTCGCGCACGTTGAGTTGCTTGATGAGTTCCGGAATCTGTTCGGCGTCAACAATCTGAATGTGATTGTCGGCTCCCGCACCGATCTTCCAGCCGCGAGACTGCATCGTCTCAAATTCGCCGCTGGGTTGTTGCAGCCGATCGAGTTCTTTCTGACAACGTTCGCAACCTTTCGTCGTGATGAATAAAACTCGCGTGCGGCGAGCTCTCAAAACACGCTCCGGCTCGGCGTCGTTGGGCGTTGACGAAAGATCGCTGAGTGGCGAATTGCTCGAACTCTTTGACGTTGTCGTCACAACAGATTTGTCAGGCGTCCTTGCTTCATCTTCTCCAGCCCTCGTCAGTCCCGTGACGAAAGCGAGCAGCAATGCTGCATTCGCAAGCAATCTGGCCGACATTTCGGTGATACCTCAGCAGTTGTCGTTCGAGGAAAACTCGCAGTAATTCAGAGCGATCGCAGGAAGCGGTTTGGTGAACGCGGGACAGAGATTACGGCCTTTTCTCGCCGAATCAAATGAGGCAAAGCAGAGTCTTACATCGACGTGAATCGAGTAGCTTCTCTGCCCGTCGCAGCATCAAATGCAAACCGCAGGCCACGAGCATGAGGCCCATGAGTGCCGCTTGCCGTCAGTATTACCTACAAACCGATTAACGCAGGCCAGAGTTTCCAAGATTTCCGCAGAGTGGTCCCGAATCATCACCTCGTTTTTCGGCAACGGCTGGTTTGGACGGCCACATGCTTCGCAAATCCGACGGCGAACTTCGCTGGATCAGACTTTGGAAAGACTACGGAAAACTCCAACTCCCGATCAGAGGATCGTTCGCTCTCAACCAACGATGTGGGTATTACTACGGAGGCGAGGATGAATGATTCCGTAGACCGGTTTTTCAAACCGGTCGAACTGAACCGCCCGGTTTGAAAAACGGGCTACAAAAACACGAAGTCATTTTCCTCAGGTTCTCAAGGGGCGAACGCCCTCCAGATCCCCTGCGCAATTTGAAATTGAAGAGGTTTCCAGCGTGACCCGTATCTTTCTGACATTGGCTTCCGTAAGCACGATGCTGTTACTGGCGGTCTTCTTCATTGGTCTGAACATCGACGACCCGAAACTTCCGGAGGTGCAGTCGCTCGTCTCGTGGCACATCAAGCTGGCGCTGAGCGGCCTTGTGTTTTCCGCACTGGTCCACGCACTTGCGCTGACCTACTTCATGGGAACCGGACGTTGGATGGAAGATGTCAGCAAGGCGTATCAACTCGACAGCCGGTATCAGACGGAAACCAAACGCCTGAAGTACCGCACGCTCCCGCTGATGTCGCTCTGGCTACTGCTGCTGCTCGTCACAATCGGCTTCGGAGCTGCCGCTGACCCTGCTTCAAAAATGAACTTCGCTGGTTGGGGCGGCTTGTCGGCGAGCATGTGCCACATGCTCACGGCGATTGCGACTGTCGCGGTCAACTTCTTCGCCAATCTCCGCGAGTTCCAAGCGATCGAACGCAACGGCGAATTGATCAACGAAGTGATGCAGAAAGTCCGCGACCTGCGAATCGCTCGCGGTCTACCGGTGTAGCAGTTCGTTAATCAGGATGATTCATGAGTCGATGTCAGCACGACGCGCAAGCGAGTGGTTCAGACCGACATCACTCGCTTGCGCGTCGCGCTAACAGGCCCCCCCCTGCGGTGGATTCGCTAAATACCGTTTCTCGACTTTCGCGGCGATCGTGCCGATGCCGTAGTAGCCGATCGACAGTCGAGCGACGTGAGTCAACAGGTCATACGCCTGCCAGCGGTTCCAGCCGTAGTCTTCTTCCATCCACAGAATCAACCGAGCGAACGCCTCAGCAGTTGAGCGTTCCATGGGGCAGCCGCTGACGACCGTCATGATTTCGGTCGGCGATTCAATGCGCGGCGAGAGCAGTTTCTTCCCTTTGATCAACGTCACGGTGAGCGTCGTCTCGGCGGGCATTTCGAGTCCCGTGGCGGACAGCTCGCCATGTCCCATTGCCGCGTGAGCATCGCCGAGGTACAGGAATCCGCCGGTGACAAACACCGGCAGCGAGATTGTGTTGCCGGGGCAGACTTCGATGATGTCCATGTTACCGCCATAAGGACCGGCCGGCAGCGCTGTCGGTGATCCGACATCGGGAGCGGTTCCCAAGCAACCCAGCATTGGTGCATAAGGAATCGTGATCTCGTCGCTGAAGTAAATCAGCCCATCGCGGATCGGCATGACATGCGCGCCATGTGGGCAATCGGTCCCCAGCCATTCACAGAGTTGCTTGGGATTACCGGTGTAGGTCGCACACTGACCGAGGCTCGGTTTGATCTCGTGAATCGTCACTGCCAGCGAATCACCCGGCTCGGCCCCTTCGACGAAGATCGGGCCGGTTTGCGGATTGCTGAATGGCATCGTGGTCCGATCGCGCCGATCGCCGGCTTTGCGAATCTGTCCCGATAGCGCGTCTTCGGATTCGACAATCAACGTCTCACCCGATTGAATCCGCGCACGCGGTTCGCGAAGACGAGTGAATTCATACGACAACGGCTGAGCGGTGAGACGTTTCATGGTTTGGCTTTCGTAAGTTAGTAGGCTGGATTGCGGTTTATCCCAAAGAGGCATCTTCGTGACAACGCACGACGCCGATGCACATTCGCCGAAAAAAATGTGGCCCACAGAACACACGGAAAGTCACAGAAGAAGAACCGCATGAATTGGAGTTGTGACATTCGGTATTCCAACCGCACGGCATAGAATCGTGGGGGTTTGATCCTGGTCCCTTCCGTGTTTTTCCATGTGTTCCGTGGGCAAAATCCCAAACACCTCAATTGAGCCAAGCGTCATGAAGTCTCTTCTCAACATCGCTCGCGACGATATTTCATTGACGGCCAATTGGATCGTCTTGCTGCTGAGCCTCGTGATTGTGTCGCTGTCGAGTGATGTCGCGTGGGCTCAAGCGAAGGGAGCAGTTGGGAGCAAAGAAAAGACTGCGGACAAAGCCAAATTGAAAAGGCCGATGACCGATGAGTCAAACCGGCCACGAGATTATCGGTCCCCCAATTTTCTGTTGCACACCGATCTGCCGAAGGACGAAGCCGATGAATTGCTCAAGCGGTTGGAAACGATGATCGGTTTGATCTCGAAGTATTGGGGGCGGCCTAACAAGCAGCCGCTCGAATGTTTTGTCGTGCGTGATTTGAGCGTCTGGCCGCCAGGAGCATTTCCTCCGGAAGGGCTCGACAAGATCGAAGAAGGGGCCGGTGTCACGCTGACGCAAACGCGCGTGATTACCGGGACTAATCAAATCGTCGGTGCGAAGGCGACCGTTTACGCCATCGCAGATCGAGGTGTCCCGCAGCATGAAGCGGTTCATGCTTATTGCGGTCAGAACTTCGGACACACGGGTCCGATTTGGTACAGCGAGGGGATGGCCGAGATGGGCCAGTATTGGCATGCGGGAGAATCGCGCGTGAATTGTCATCCGGAGGCAGTCAAGTACATCCGCCGTTCTGAACCGAAGCCGCTCAATGCGATCGTCAACGCGCGCGAGATCACGGGAGACTCGTGGGAGAATTATTGTTGGCGTTGGGCGCTCTGTCATTTGTTAGCGAACAATCCAAATTACTACGACCGCTTCCGACCGCTGGGACTCGGCCTGTTGATGGACAAGCCAGACGCCACGTTCGAGAGCGTGTACGGTTCGATGTCGAAAGAGATTTCGTTCGAGTATCTCTTCTTCCTGCAACATTTTGATTTGGGTTACGAAGTGACGCTCACCGCGTGGGACTGGAAAACAAAATTCCGCCGAGCCACAAGTTCGGTTCCGGTGACATGCACGATCGAAGCCAACCGAGGCTGGCAAGCATCGCGGTTGCTGGTCAAAGCGGGCGAAGAGTTTGAACTGATCGCCGACGGTTCGTGGCAACTGTCTGACGAGGGGCCGTTGCTCAGCCCATTTGGTGAAGAGACGGAATCCCCCAAGCCAGCGAAGGAAGGTGCCGCCGCGAGCAAGACCACAAAACCGAAGAAGGCCGGCGGTAAAGCAGAATCGAAACTCGAAGAGCTGCCGACCATGATTCCCTATCAATCAACCTTCAAACCGGGTCAGCTCGTTGGCATTCTGTTCAACGACTACGAATTGAGCGAGCCGTTCGCAATCCCCAGTGACGGCAGTTTCACCGCTCCCGCCGAAGGGCAATTGTTCCTCCGCTGCGAAGAGGCTTGGAACAAACTGGCCGATAACAAGGGAAAGGTGAATCTCAAGTTCAAGCTGAAGTAGCAACTGAACGAGTGCAAAATCATTTCCCTGGCACACGGAGAAACCAGGCTCTGTCCCGCAAATCCGTAGGACGGGCACTCCCGCCCGCCGAATCACCGTAAAACGACGGGCAAGAGTGCCCGTCCTACGAGACCTCTACGATTCGCGGGACAGAAATCAGCACGACGCGCCAGCGAATAGTTGCGTCTGAACCACTCGCTGGCGCGTCGTGCTGGTATAAACAGGATCATTCATGCTCTGGCTTCAGTTGCCATTGTTCATCAAAGAAACCGGCTTCCACAATTTTTCCAGGGAAGCGGCTGCCTGGCGGCGTGCGCAGATCGACGATCACCCAATCGGGCAACTTCGGAACCTGCCGCGCGTTATTCAGATAATCGTATTCGCGAAACGTGAAGCTGCTGTTGAGCACGACATAACGATTCGAGTTCAACGGGTTCGGATAAATGGCGATCGCGGCATGACGATCTGCTGGGAATTTGTCGTCACCCACGATGATCTCGTCGGCACCCCAGCGGAGCGGCAGCTTGTCGGCGATCTTCTTCAAGACCGCGTTACTCGTTGGATCGCCCCACAAGACAAGGTTGTTGTTCGCAATGTGCTCGTCGGTGACGGCGGTGTCGTCGATCACGCGCGCTTGCCCGCGAAACTGTTGCCGCCAATGCACGATGGCGTGACTCATCTCAGCCTGCACCCACTTCTCGACGGCTTCGTGCGAGGACTTCGCTGTCGGCTTCACGAAGACGAAAGAGTCCATCAACGCATCGTCGATCGGGCCTTGCAGACCATGTCGCTTGTGAAGACCGTCGGTCGGCAATGCTCCGAGTTTCCAGTCACTCCCATCGCGATGCAGAGTCACTTCCCACGACAAGTCTGAACCCGGACGCGGTCCTTCAATGTCTTGATCGTCGATCTTGATCTGTACCACCGCACTCACTGGCAGCGGGCAATGACCGGATGGAATCGACAGCGTTAGTTGTTCGACGTTGGTCGTGGTGACATCGACGAAGTCCGCCACGATCGCCGCGTTGACGCGAGCCTGCGACCAGTGCTCTTTGATCGCATCGACCGTGACCCAGTGCATGCGGTTGTAACGGAGCGAATAAGTCACGAAGCGAATCGTTCGCGGCATCCGTTCGCGGCCCAGCACCATGATGCTGTCGATGCGGCGATCGACTTCGAGCTTCGCTTCCGGATGATAACTGTGTCCTGTCTTCGGCCCGATCAGATGCGTCAGCTCGATCCCTTCGTTCTTCAGCGCGACTGCCATGATGTCCGCCGCTTGCTTCTGCGAGTCGATCTCGCCGCTGTAAGCGACGGTCGGAAGCTGAGCGAGATTCGCCGCCCAATCCGTGCAGTTATACATGTGCCAGAGCTTCTTCTCGAACCACGTCGGTTGCAACATTTCCTTCTGAAAGACCTTCAAAAAATCAGGCGTTTCAGAGAAGCCAGCACCCGGAGCGGCGGCCGCCCAGCGATCGGCGTAATGCACGGCGAACTGCCAGCACGCGGCACCGCCCATCGAAAAACCGCGCACGGCAATGCGATCTTCGTCGATGCGATATCGCCGCTTCACCGACTCGATCGCTTCGAGCGAATCAATCTCGCCCGCCAGCTTGTTCGCGTTGCAATACCGGCCATACGGATGCAGCACGATCGTGTCGGTCGGAGTGAACTGACCTTTGTTCTTGCGGCGGTCTTCGAGGAAGTTGACCTCACTGAGATTTTCGCCACGTCCATGAAACCACAAATCCAAACGCCAGCGATGCGGCCCTGTCGGCGTGAACGATTCCGGAACGATCAACCCATAAGGCTGCACGCTGCCGTCGATCTTGGACACATACCCGCGTGGCACGAGTCCCGTCTGCGTGGTCCACGGCGCGTTCCCCGACTTGAGCTGTTCGGCACGCGTCTGACCGTCGATCAAGAGCGACTTCGCCGTACCGATTTCCTGTGGCTTGAAGAATTCGCGATACGTCAGCGCGTCGGAGACCGCCTTGTGATAGATCTGCACGTCAGGCAGCAGTTCTTTCACGCGAGCATCTTTGCTCAGCGCCAACTCGTCGATAATCGTCTTGAGTTTCTTCAGCCCGTCTTCGAGATCATCTCGTTGATCTTCCGGAACTTCGATCCCCAACGGCGGCACCGGTCGCACTTTTTCCGCCGTGTTGTCCGCCGGGCCATCGGCTCGAATCAGACCGTTCACCATGACGCACAACCCGACGACCACTGCTGAAACCCACGTCCGACTCATGCTGCCGCTCCTCATGTGATTGATTCCACCAAGCGGAGACGAGCGTAACGCGCCTCAAGCAAACTTGGAAACTTGCGGCGCGTTTCAGAGAGGCTGATGAGTTGGTCGCGAGCCACGGTGGCGCTAGACTCCGCCTCTCATGACAAACGACATCAAACTGCTGCCGAGAATTCTGGATCTGACTCCATCGGAATTGACCGACTGGGTCATCGCTCACGGCCTGCCGAAGTTTCGAGCGGGACAAC
>JAYUFI010000673.1:0-4352 GCA_043738805.1 Planctomycetaceae bacterium
TGTGGGCACGCTCGTTGGGAGCACCGGATTCAACTTTTCGTTCGATCATGGTGGGCTCGCCGACACAGGGATCAACCCGCCTGCGGTGCCACCACGCACCGTTTCGGTGAGTGACGTCAGCATCACCGAAGGAAATGCAGGCACAAAGATCGCGACATTTACCGTGACGGCTCTGCCAGGTGTTGGAAATGCTACAGTGAACTATCAGACCGTCGATGGCATAGCTTCGGCCGGCAGCGATTACGTGGCTGCGTCCGGGACGCTGACTTTCACGCCAGCGGGTGGGGCACAAACGGTCTCAGTGACTGTGAACGGTGACACGACCTTTGAGTCGGATGAGACGTTCTTCTTGCAACTCAGCAACGTGAACGGAGCCGTCCTCTCGAAAGGATCGGGAGTTGGCACGATCTTGAACGACGATGTCCTCATCGGCGACACCCTTCTCGGCAGTGACGGGAACGACACAATCTTTGGCTCCGCCGCAGGTGACTCGATCAATGGAGGAAATGGAAACGATTTGGTGTTTGCCAACGATGGAAATGATTCAGTCGTCGGCGGCGGTGGAATGGACACACTGAACGGCGAAAATGGTGATGACACGCTCAACGGCCAGGGAGGCAATGACGTTCTTGATGGCGGATCGGGCAATGACACCATCGTTTGGGAAGGGGCATCCAGTGGCAATGATCTGCTGGGGGACACGGTTGGTGACAACCAGTTGTTCGTCAACGGCACTGGGGCGAGCAATATCTTCAATGTGGGCCAGAATGCCGATGGCTTGTTGACGGTGAGCGAATTGGGCAAGACGGTCACGGTCGGGCCGACATTTAACACGATCACCGTCAACGCTGGCACGGGAGATGACACGGTCAACGTCGGTGATCTGTCGCTGGTGAATGGCGTTGTGCTCTCGATTCAAGGAGGCAGCGGCGATGACTTGTTGAGTGCCGTCGGCAGCCCGATTGGGAACGTCCGTTTGATTATGGATGGCGGCGATGGGAACGACACGGTCTTGGGCGGACTCGGCGACGAGACGTTGCTCGGCAGTGCTGGCAAGGATGTGCTGAATGGCGGCGGTGGAAACGACACGCTCAGCGGCGGCTTGGGGAACGACACCGTTGATGGTGGAGCGGGTAACGATTCCATCAATGGCAATGAAGGCCAAGACCTCCTCCGTGGTGGCGATGGAAATGATGTCATCAGCGGCGACGTGGGTGACGACACGATCAACGGCGGAACTGGTGACGATACACTCAACGGAAACGACGGAGACGACAGCATCCTTGGTGTTGCCGGGAACGACAGCCTGTTGGGAGGCAACGGTCTGGATACGCTCGACGGCGGTGACGGTAATGACACGATCGACGGCGGCTTCAACGATGACTCGCTGATCGGCGGCACGGGCGACGACTTGATCCGTGGCGATCATGGCAACGACACCATCACCGGTGACGACGGCAATGACACCATCAACGGCGGCGATGGCAACGACTTAATCCTCGGCGGAGCGGGCAAAGACCTCATCAACGGAGCCGATGGCGATGACATCATCAACGGCGGAGCAGGCAACGACATCCTCGTCGGTGGCGACGGCAACGACACCATCCGCGGTGGTGCCGGGAACGACATCCTGCTGGGCGAAGATGGCAACGACAACATCGACGGCCAAAGCGGTGTCGATGTCGTCGCAGGCAATCAAGGGGTCGATGTCATCAACGATCCCGTGGCCGAGATCAACGAGGCGTTCACGCTTTCTGCCGAGATCCTCGACAAGTTGAATGCGCTGTGATTTTCGGTTGGACTGAAGACAACTCATCAGCCCGGTGATTTCAGAGTCACCGGGCTGATGTCGTTTTGTGACGAAATGTACGTAGCCATCACGCTCCGCGTGATGAGCCGGTCGCTTCACAAGATATTAGTATAGAGGCGAGGATGAATGATTCCGTAGACCGGTTTTTCAAACCGGTCGAACTGAACCGCCCGGTTTGAAAAACCGGGCTACAAAAACACGAAGTCATTTTTCTCGCGTCCCAAGCGTTCGGCTCGTCACGCGGAGCGTGATGGCTACGTATCTGCGGCTGGTCGCCGAGTTAGAGAGAGTTAAGGCCGAAGGGAGATGTGGTTATTTTGGCGCGACGTTCCGCGTCGCGATTCACGACGCGGAGCGTCGTGCCACAATGCGGCTCGCCGAGCTAGCGATTCACCGAAGTGAATTCCGAGGTCTCGATCGCCGTTCCGCTGGGGCCGGGGGTCGCGACGACTCGCAATTCGGCATCACCGGGTTTGAGAGCTTTCGCGCGGATGATCAAACGGAGTATCGCGTCGGTCGGCAATGAAGTCGGCAGCACGAGCGTGAGTTGTCCGTTGCGATCCGCCTTTGTCAGCGAGATCGACTTGTCGGCGAGCGTCGCGTCGAAGGTGCTCAGCTTGAGATGCTCGGATGTTTGCAAATCCAACTGCACCTCACTGATCGCTTGCAGACCGAGGTTTTGGACGGTCACTTCGTACTCGGCCTCTTCGCCAATTCGCACGGGATCAGTGCGATCGGAAATTCGTAGATCGAGCAAGCCCGGCACCGCGACGACTGTCACGCAGGTTTCGACTTCTTCGGCAGACAACGATTCGCTGCGAGCCGCCGCCGTGATGCAGGCGTTCTCGGCCAGTTGTCGGCAATCGAACTCCGCTTGAACTTGCACTCCCTCGCCCGGAGCGATGCGGCCCAGCGTCCAGCGGAGCGCAGTCGCTTCTTGTTGATAACCGCCGGTTGCTTCACGTGGCGACAACGCGGCATCGTGATTGAGCGTGACCTTCAAATCGTCGATCGCTTGTTCGGACATGTTCGCGATTTTGATGGTGAACTCTGCTCGACTGCCGACCGTGCGGCGTCCCGGGCCGATCAATTGCAGTCGCAATTTCGGTTCGACATATGTGACGTGCATCGCACGCTTCACCGAATCAAGCCCATCGGTAGTCACTTCAAAACGACAGGCATGTTGGCCGAGTTGATTGCTGACCAACGTCAGCCGCATCTCTTGCGACTGACCGGGCAACATCTCGCCCACATATTTCTGAAGCTGCTTCTCGGCATGGCCAGGAAACACGAGTTCGCGATCAAAATCGACGTTGATGACGACGTCTTTCAGAACTTGCTCGCTCTCGTTGGTGACGACGACATCGAAAGTCACCGTCTCGCCGAGCGGACGCTGTCGTTTGCTGGTCACCTCGATCTTGAGTGGCGAGCCATGCAGAGATTCATTCGGTGGATCGAGGGCCTCGAAACGCAACGTCGGAGGAGACGCTTCGGCATTCGGCTTTGTGGTAGAACGGTCGGTATTGTTAAGTTGAGGGAACGTCAGTGATGGGCCGTTCGGTTTGTTTGCCGAACGAGATTCGATCTTCAATTCTTCGACCGGCTTGTGCTCCGCAGATGAACCGAGCGGCGAGGGCTTGAATCGAGCTTGTGGATCGGGAGTCGGAATCGGAACCAACTTTTCCTTCACAGGCGGCGCGATCTCCGGTCGCGTTGAGGCCGCATTGGGAGCCGCCGATCGCGGGCCCGCAGGTTGCGGATTCGCAGGTTGCGGGGCCATCAACTGCGGAGTGGCGGGCTTTGTCGGATTAGCCGACCACGGCTGTACTCGCTGGACACGCCACTGAGACCGCGCCGCTGGACCACTCGCACAGCCGACCATCAGGACCACGAAAGTGATCGAAACAAACAGTCGGATTCGTCCGATGAATCGCATGACGAAACACTCCACATCGGACAGGAAGGTAACCTCTCCGAACTACGTAGCCGTCATCGCTCCGCGTGACGAGCCGAATGTTCCCACAGCGCGGCATTTCGCGAATGCTTGCGGTGTTGAAGCGACCGGCTCATCACGCGGAGCGTGATGGCTACGTAAAACTGATGAGCCAAGTTCCTGCGGAGGCACACCTTGAACAGCACGCGATCGGCGATGTTCAGAGGAGAAAGAACTCACATCGTGTCGCTCAAGGTGTGATTGCTGTGGTTCAAGTTCCCGCTGACGCGATTGTGATCTCGAAGAGTCGGTTCGAGTTGCCGATCGCACGTCGTCAGGAACTCACCATTCCGCAGGACGGTGTTGCCCCCAACTTTACCCTGCGTCTTGCGGAGAACTTTCGTCGAAGTGGGCGAGCGGCTGAGAATCATTCGGACTCATCACCGGTTGTCGCAGTTCGCGCAGTCCGGCGAGCGAGTAAAACACGGCAAAGCATTCGCGTCCTGTGAAACTCATCAACCTTGTGCGGCTTGCCGGATAAGTAAGCTCTACCGATGATGCCGCCGCATCTCATCCGTGGTTGGGGCTTTGGAAATAGGGGGGGTTTTT
>JAYUFI010000674.1:0-1613 GCA_043738805.1 Planctomycetaceae bacterium
CCAACGCGCCGCCGAGCATTCCACCCATCGAACCGAACAGATCGAAATAACGGAGCGTCGTCCACAGCAAGAAGTACATCACGCCGATTGCAAACGGCCGGCCGCGATCTTCTCGCAGTCCCAACAACATTAGCCAGATGCCGAAGGCCAACATCGCCGCGTTGGCGAGCAGTGTCGGCAGATACGGTTCCTTGGCGATCGCGTGCCAGACTGACAAAAACGCCATCAAAGCCATCAAACTGACCGGCATCCACTGACGTCGCGCCGTCTCCTTCATCCCGTCGAGCAGATCCTTGCCGGTGTTCCAGCGTCCGTGCGATCGAACGACAACTACCAAGCCAATCATCGCCACGGCAACGATCGCCACCGCCTGCATCAGTGAGCCAAATGATCGTTCAACCGAACTCCACCAAGAGTGCTTATGGACTTCCACGAAGCTCAACGGAATCAACATCGCACCGGCGATCAGCACGCCATAAGTTCGATAGGGAATCGCCAGGCGGCTGCCGACCGAGTGCGTCTCGGCCACGATCAATAAAAAGCTCCCGACAGCGCCCATGAAAAAGATTGGATTCTGATGCCAGTGCCATGTCTCTTCCCAAGCGATGCTTTGCAGGCAGAACCACCACGTCAGCACCGGCACGTACAGCCACAGGGGCTTCGCGGAATTCGAGCGATAGGCCCACAACATCCCCGGCGCACACAACACCGGCAACGTATAAGCCCCGTTGGGAAACCATCTCGTGCGAAACAAGAACGACAAGCCGAGATCGCTGAAGCCGATCAATTCCATGCCGCACCAGATCGCTAACAATACCGCCAGCAAGGCATGAACCAACAGCGAGTCCAAGCAGACCGCGACTGGCAACGTCCCGACTGCCCACCACCACATGCCGTCCGGATAATGTCCATTGAGATGAAAGACTTGAGCGACCAGCCAAATGCCGCAGCCATAAAAGATCGCTCCCAAACAGAAGAGCACATTCGACAGCCCAATCGCACCGCGCTGATACCGCATCGAAAACGCTGCGACATACGTCGTGATGATCGTCCCAAAGATCAGCACCAACTTGATGATCCCCGGCATCGCTTCCCAATTGAACGAGATCAACAGGAGCACTCCCGCCGCGACCAACAGCGCTGCCGTCCCCATCAACGCAGTGACCGCCTTTGAACTCGTCGCCTCCGCCGCGTCATTCAACGACGGGTATTGCTCGACAATCGCTTGCCGCTGCTCGGCAGAGATCACCCCCGCCCCTTGCCAGGCATCGAGTTCCTCCCCCAGCCATTTGCGTCGCGAATTCGTAATCGGTCGTTTGGTCATCATGAGTTTCCGGAAGCCTGTAGGACGGGCACTCTTGCCCGTCGAAAACCGTGAAGACGGGCAAAAGTGCCCGTCCTACAAACATCAGTTGGAATACACAAACTCGTTCAAATTCAAAATCACGCGGCACAGCAATTCGAGCGATTTGTGCCGAACTTCATTCGGAGAAATCGCCACCTTGCGTGCAGCAGCTTCGTTCACGAGCAATTCGATTTGCTCGGCAAGATAGCGTTTCATCGCTCCGAACTCCGCCGCGCTCGGTGAGCGGCACAACGTCAGCCGATAAGCC
>JAYUFI010000675.1:0-11499 GCA_043738805.1 Planctomycetaceae bacterium
TCAATTTAAGGAGCTTGGTCATGTCACACGTTTCAAAATCTCAAAAGGTCGCCGGCTGGGTGCTGGTGAGTTTGGTGTCTGCCGCACTGGCTTTCGCAGGAGCCGGTAAGCTCTTCGGCTTTGCTCCACCTGAAGTGGTTGAAGCCATGACGAAGGCGGGCATTGCCGATCGCATTCCACTGATCGGCACTGGAGCACTCATGACGAGCCTGCTGCTGTTCATTCCGCGCACGGCTTCGCTGGGAGTGCTGCTGGCCAGTTCGTACTGGGGCGGTGCGATCCTGTTTCACTTTGTGGCAGGTGGTTCGTTCTTACCACCCGCCGTTCTGTTGGTGATGACCTGGGCTGGGACGGCTCTGCGTGGGCCGTGGCTGTTGGGAAGTTTTTGTCTCGGCGCAGCGTATTGCGAATCCAAGAGCACGCGGGCTGCCGAAGGCTCGTCGCCAGCAGCAGCGTGTTGCTCACGGGGAGCATGATCTCAATGTTACACTCGTGCCGCGTTCGGTTCGTGACTCCGGCCGAACTCGGGAGACGACGTTGTGATTCGCGAATCTCCCGTCACGCGAGCCAGCCTCTTGGTGCGGCTGCGGGACGGTTCAGACCATGATTCCTGGAGCGAGTTCTTGGAACTCTACAGCCCGTTGGTTTACGGCTTCGTCCGCAATCGCGGGTTGCAAGACGCCGACGCGGCCGACCTCCTGCAAGATGTGTTGAGGTCGGTCGCCGGCGCGTTGGAGCGGCTTGATTACGACAAACAAAAGGGAGGCTTCCGCGCGTGGCTCTTCACGATCACGCGCAACAAGCTCTCGACGTTTCTGAGCAGCCGGCGATCGCACAATCAAGCGAGTGGCGATTCTGGTCAGCACGAGTTGCTGGCGGCTCACCCCGACCGATCCAGCTCGCTCGAACAAGTTTGGGATCGCGAATTTCAACGGCAACTCGCCGCGCGAGCCATGCAAACGATTCAAGCCGAGTTTGAGGAGAAGACGTGGGAAGCCTTCCGGCAAACAGCAGTCGATGGTCTGTCGGCCGCCGAGGTGAGCAGTCGCATCGGCCTTTCCCCGGGAGCCATCTATGTGGCCAAAAGCCGTGTGCTCGCACGACTGAAAGAAGAAGTCGAGCGGTTGCAGGCGGAGGAAGAGTAGCCCTGTCGCTCCGCGACAGGACAGCCGAGCGCGGATAAAGCGTCTTGGTCTTTGTGGGTTGTTTTGTGGGAAGGAGAAGCGGTCATATGAAACCACGAATAACAGTCATCACCATTGGCGTTGACGATCTCGAACGGTCGCTCCGCTTCTACCGAGACGGCCTTAGTTTTGTGACGGAGGGCATAATCGGGAAGGAGTTCGAGCATGGTGCCGTGGTCTTTATTCAACTTCAGTCGGGACTCCGGCTTGCCCTTTGGCCTCGAAAAAGCATCGCTCGTGACACCGGTTTGACGTTGTGTTCGCCGAGCGCCACCGAAATGACATTGGGACACAATGTTTTCTCAAAGGCAGAAGTCGATACCGCCATGGCGCAGGCCAAACTCGCAGGTGCGACAATCGTCAAACCCGCGCAGGATACTTTCTGGGGTGGCTATGCTGGCTATTTCCAAGACCCGGATGGCCATCTCTGGGAAGTCGTCTGGAACCCGCAGTGGACGGAGTAAGTGTCAGACGCGACTTGGAAGATCGCACGAACGACGTCGAAAGTGCGTTCGGCTTTCCTGTCGCGGAGCGACAGGGCTACTTGGAGAGAATCATGAATCAAACATCCTCCAACAGCTGCGGAAGTTGCCCGACGGCCGAAGAGTTGCGCGAGTTGCTTGCTGGGAGCTTGTCGGATGCGCGGCTCCAAGAGTGCGTCGCGCATCTCGACGAGTGCAGTGACTGCCAACAGGCCATTCAACAAACCGCGACCGGGGATTCGACGGTTCGCGAACTCGTCGAGCACATCGACCAGCGGCAACCGGCGAAAGAATCGGCGTATTGGCCGGCGGTGAATGCGGTCCAGCGCGAAATGGCGACGACGTTCGTGCCGCAAATGCCGCGTGATCTGTCGAAGGTGAATCTTGATTTCCTTCAGCCGCCGACGGATCCGGCGTATCTCGGCCGGTTAGATCACTTTGATATCGCGCGCGTGATCGGGCGCGGAGGCATGGGGATTGTCTTTGAAGGCTTCGACTCGCACTTGCGGCGTTCGGTGGCAATCAAAGTGCTCGACCCGAAGCTTCAAGAGAATGACATCGCGCGGCAACGATTCTGCCGTGAGGCTCGCGCGGCAGCGTCGATTGCCCATGATCACGTTGTTGCCATGCACCATGTCGCGAAGTCGGACGGCGATGGCGTCCCGTATCTCGTCATGCAATTGATTCAGGGCGAGTCGCTCGACGCGCGGCTCGCTAAAGAAGGTCGGCTGCCGGTCAAAGACGTGTTGCGGATCGGGATGCAGACCGCTGCGGGTCTGGCGGCCGCGCACGCTCAGAACCTCGTGCATCGCGACATCAAGCCGGCCAATATTTTGCTGGAGGCTCCCTCCGGCCGAGTGAAGCTGACCGACTTCGGTCTGGCTCGCATGGCCGAAGACATCAAGCTGACTCAAACCGGTTTCATCACCGGCACGCCGATGTACATGGCCCCGGAGCAAGCGCTCGGCGAGCATCCCGATGAACGGGCCGACCTCTTCAGTCTGGGAGCTGTGCTGTACGAGATGGCCACCGGCCAGCCGCCATTCGCGGCACCAACGGTGCTGGGCGTGTTAAAGAAGATCACTGAGGAAACGCCCCCTTCGCTTCGGCAAGTCTGCCCTGATCTACCGGAGACTGCGGCGTTCCTGATCGAACAGATGCTCGCGAAGCGGCCTGCGGATCGGCCGGTTTCAGCCGTCGCCGTTGCTGAGGCGTTTGCGGTGATTCTCACGGGGTTCGGCCCGCTCTCGCCGCTGCAAGTTCCGGCCATCGCGGAAGAGGCTGCGTGTGAAGCGGTGCAAGCGGCGCTCAGCAAATCGGGACAGTCGGTCTGTCAGCGGAAACGAACTCGCGCGCGCATCGCTTACAGCTTGATTGGAGTCGCGGCCGGCATCGCGCTGACGCTGGCGATTGCAATTCCGATGCTGCGGCAACCGCTGGATCGCGCTGGTAGTGACCCGATTCATCGGGTCGATGAATCGACCGCATCAATGCGGTCATTACAAGCGGAACCCGCTGCCGTGCTGTCGGGCAATGCGGGACCGGTATGGGCGGTCGCGTTCACCCCGGATGCAGAAACACTCGCGATGGCCATCGACGATGGGACCGTCAAACTCTGGAACGTGGCTGAGAAGCGAGTCCGCTCGACGATCAAAGCACATCCAGGCCCGGTGTGGGGGATGTCGATCAGCCATGACGGCCATTTGCTCGCGACCGGCGGTGACGATGGCAAGGTGCGAGTCTTCGATCTCGCCACCACGAATGAAGTGCGGTTCTTGGAAACGAAGTACGCGGTTCGCACGCTGGCATTCTCAGACATGACGAATGACTTGCTGATCGGTGGCCGTACAGGACAGGTCGAAGTCTGGAGCGCCGAGATTGGTGAACGCGGGATTGCGACCGCCGGTCATGCGGGGACTGTCACGGCCGTCGCGTTCTCGCCTGACGGCCGCACCATCGCGAGCGTCAGCGGCGACAAGACCGCCAAACTTTGGAACGCCGCGACCGGCGGCGAACAACTCTCACTGGAAGGTCACAGCGGCGGCATCTACGGCGTCGCGTTCTCACCCGATGGCTCGAAGATCCTCACCGGCGGCTGGGACAAGACGGCCCGCTTGTGGGACACGGCCAGTGGTAGCCTCGAACACACCTGCGAAGCGCATGGCGGCGACATCTGGGCCGTCGCGTTCTCACCGAGCACTCCGTATGGAGCCTCGGTTGGCGAAGATCGAATCGTCCGCGTCTTCCACACCGAACAAAAGGCCGAGATCGCCGGGTTGAAATCTCACACCGGCCCGCTGTACGCCGTCGCCTTCAGCCGCGACGGCCGCTGGCTCGCCTCCGCCGGCCGCGACGGCACCGCTCGCATTTGGGACATGCAAGAGGTCGCGAATCCGTAGGGTGGGTCGAGTCATCGAGACCCACCAGAACGACGTAATTTAGATTCGATGATTCAATCGAAAGTCGATGTGAGTAATAAAATCATCTGCAATCTGTTTTCCTTCTCGCCAAAACTGAAATGGTCGTTCGCGAAACTCGCTGTCGTACTTGCGAAGTGCAAGCCTCTTCAGACGTAGCGAGATCCTCTCCGCGAAAGAACGATCGCTTTCGACGATATTCGCTTCACGTCGGCTAACGCAGTCGTCAATTGCTTGGACTGCGGTTGCTAATAAGGATGCGCCTTCGTCGCGATATTTATCACCCCTTGCCGTCATCGTGTCCCATTGGCCAAGAAAATCACGACCGATAGCTTCAATCGAACTGCCAAATCTCCACTTGTCCGGCGATGCTTGTGGCATCACATCTTCGTTGGCTGCTCCATTCGAGTTGGATTGAATTGGCAGTTTGCCATCCAAAAAATCGGTAACCTTGATATCGAGATGCCGGTAAAGATCGTGTTTGAATTGGTCCGCAGTTTCGAATTCGTGATACAGCCCTTGGGATTGCATGCATTTTCGGAACTTTTGAAGACGCTCGATCTCTTGCACATCGATCTCAAATGCAGACTGTTCGAGTGGCTTCGCCCAAAAATAGAGCATCACACGGCCAGCGCCTTTCGCTTCGATAAATTTCTCAATTTCTTCAATGGTCCCGGATAACGCATTTGGAGTTGGCGTGCCCAGCTTTGAATAGAAAACGGCAATGAGTAGATCGCTTTCATCAATCAGTCGTCGATTCAGAATGGCTTGCGGATGGTCACCCATTGCAGGCACCGACGCTGACTCCCACATCTTGGGATGGAGGATCGTTTGCAGGCCGTGTGCCTCATTCCATTCAGCGAATAGCGGAGGAACAATCGCTCGGAGCTGTGCTACATCTCCAGGCGATGCAATCAGAATTTGGATAGTTCTCGCAAATGCCACAGTGTCGGTCTCCTATCTCAACATTTCGTTCAATATCTTGCTGGTGGGTCTCGATGACTCGACCCACCCTACGGGTTGGAATGTTTGGCGTCTATTCGTTGTCCCATTCGGGGGTGTCGTAGTCGGGGCAGGGGTCGGTGCCGCCCCAGGCGAGGTCGTATTCGCCTTGCTCGACGAAGCGGTGGAACGTGGACCACGGCCAGTCTTGTACTCGAGCGGCGACGTTGTGCTTGCGCGGATTCCAATGCGCATAGTCCACGCAACGCTTCAAGTCGTCTTCGTCGCGAACCGTGTGCTCCCAGAACCGGCGCTGCCAAATGCCTCGCTCGCTTTTCTGTTGCCGCGAGGCCGACACCGTCGCCTCCATGCCGCCACGCTCCAAGTAGCGGCGAGTGAATTCCTCTTTAATCCGCCGCCAGCGTGTTGAGTAGCGATCATCGCCGCGCGGCAACGTCCAGACCGAATGTAGATGGTCGGGAAGCAGCACGATTGCGAAGAGTGTGAACGGGAACTTGGCTTTGATCTCATCAATAGCTTCACGCAAGCATTCGCGGCCAAGGTCTGTGGTCAGGATGGGACGACGGCCGGCCGTCACGACGGTGAAGAAATACGTCCCACCGGGAACGTAGTTGCGTCGGTAGTCGGCCATCATGTTCTCCGCTCGGATGTCGTTAGTGGACGAAGTGGATTGTAGCCGGAGTGGTGGAGGTGCTCGACGTAGGGTGGGTCAACCATCGGGCGACCACCAGGTTGGCGAGCATTCGTGGTGGGTCTCGATGACTCGACCCACCCTACGATTTTTCGTGTAAGACTCAGCAACTTGCTTGGTATCCCTAATTGCCAGACGGGACGAGATGACAATGGTTCGGTGCGAATCACATTTCTCCGAGCCGGCGATCAAGCAATTCCCATCAACAAACAGGAGCGAATCATGTCGAAGAAACTTGCGGGCAAAGTGGCGTTGGTGACTGGAGCATCGAAGGGGATCGGAGCGGCCATCGCCAAACACCTGGCTGATGAAGGAGCGGCCGTGGTCGTCAATTACTCCTCCAGTCGAGAAGGTGCCGATCGTGTCGTGGCCGAGATCACCAAGAACGGCGGCAAGGCGCTCGCCGTGCAAGCCAATGTCGCGAAGGAAGCGGATATCCGACGCTTGTTCGCGGAGGCCAGGGAAGCGTTCGGTCCGCTCGACATCCTCGTCAACAACGCCGGCATCTATGAGTTCTCGCCACTGGAAAATGTGACGGCCGAGCACTTTCACAAGCAGTTCGACCTCAATGTGCTCGGCCTGATTTTCGCGTCGCAGGAAGCGGTCAAGCATTTCGGACCCGGCGGAGGCAACATCATCAATATCAGTTCGATGGTGTCCACGACGGCCGTGCCGAATGCCGCCGTCTATAGCGCCACCAAGGGGGCCGTCGATGCCGTGACCAGATCGCTCGCCGCAGAACTGGGGCCGCGACACATCCGCGTCAACGCGATCAAACCCGGCATGGTCGAAACTGAAGGAGTCCACGCGGCCGGAATTGCAGAGAGCGATTTGCGCAAGCAGATCGAATCGCAAACGCCGCTCGGCCGAATTGGTCAACCGCAGGACATCGCGACCGCCGCCGTCTTTCTCGCATCGAACGATTCAGGATGGATCACCGGCGAAACGCTCCGCATCGCTGGCGGGTATCGCTAACAGCCCCGTTGACGATTGAGTGCCACGGCTCTGTGAGCCGTGCAAAGGGTCATAATTCTGGGACAAACTCACGGCTGACACAGCCGTGGCACACGACCTCGGAGATTTTCAACAGGCTGCTAAGCCTGGTCGCTGGTGTTCGATCAAATCAGCAGCCGGTCTTTCGCCGCGAGTCCGACGCACGCTCGCGGCGAATGCTTTTCACAAAGGAGTTTCCATCATGATCCACATTCGCCGCGCCGCCGACCGAGGTCATGCCGATCACGGCTGGCTCGACACCTTCCACACGTTTTCATTCGCCGACTACTTCGACGCCGAGCACCACAACTTTCGCGCGTTGCGAGTCATCAACGAAGACCGCGTCGCTCCCGGCCAAGGCTTCGGGATGCACGGGCATCGGGATATGGAGATCGTCACGTACGTTTTGGAAGGCGCGTTGCAGCACAAGGACAGCTTGGGCAACGGCTCGATTCTGCGACCGGGTGAGTTCCAGCGCATGTCCGCCGGTTCCGGCATCCGGCACAGCGAATTCAACCCGTCGCCCACCGAGCCGGTCCATCTCTACCAAATCTGGCTCGTCCCGAACGAACACGGCGTGAAGCCCAGCTATGAGCAAAAAGCCTTCGCCGAGGAAGAACGACTCGGCCGCTTCCGCGTCGTCGCCTCGCCCGACGGAGCCGACGGCTCGCTGACAATCCAACAAGACTCGCGCGTGTTTCTCTCGACGCTGCCCGCCGGCCAGAGCGTGACTCACGAGTTGTCGCCCAGCCATCACGCTTGGTTGCAGGTGCTGCGCGGCCAAGTATCGCTGAACGGCACATCGCTCGACACGAGTGACGGCGCGGCGATCAGCGAAGAGTCGCTGCTCACGATTCGCGCGGATCAATCTGCTGAAGTGATGCTGTTCGACTTAGCTTGAATGATTCGAGCGGACACTGCCGGAATCGAGACGCTGTGACGTTTTGGAGGAACCGAGAACCGCGCGAGTAGTCTCCGGCCAACGTCGCGGTCGTTGAACCCGACGGTCATGCGGATTTTGAACTCCTCTGCCTCAATGCTGCGGCAACCGGATCTCGACGCCGTAAAGGGGAGCAACGGCGAGTAACTTCTCGATCTCTGCCTTGGACGGCGGCGGGGCGGACGTGGCTCCCTGGGCGACCGGCACTCCGACCTCAAAGAACATCTGCTCCAGACCCGCAGGGGCCACCGAGATCAGCATCCTGGCCGGTCGCGGACTTTCGTTCTTGAACGAGTGCGGCGTGCCGACTGGCATATTGGCAAACATCCCGGCCGTCGCCACGACTCGCTGATCGCCGATCTGAAATGTGATCTCGCCTTCCAAGATGTAGAAGCCTTCTTCCTCGCGGCTGTGAACGTGTGGGGGAGGCCCGCCGCCCGGAGACACAATGGCTTCCCATTGGGCGTACTTGCCGTTTGTGTCCTCACCGGTTGCCAGAAAACGGTACACGTCACCGACGACGGCGATGGTCCGGCCTTCGGTGAGCGTTCGCAGAGTTGGTTGGTGCGTCATGATTGAATGGCCTCACTTCAAGATGTGCCTCTGAAAGAATTCCAATTTGTTTCGAGCACTCAATCCCGATCCGTTTTTGACCTCGTGGCATTCAGCAACTGGAGTTGGTGCATTCGCAGCCGAGCCTGAGCTTCCCAGTCATTGTCAGTGGCCGTAAAGAAACCGACGGACACCCGAAACGTGCCGTCGAATCCTGCGGGCATGGTCTTCTAGCGCAGAGCGGCCGATTTGGTTTCATTGTGTTTGAATCACCAACTCGGGGCGAGTGTTGGTGCATGGTCTTGGCCCAATCCTGAGTTCGACAGCCAGGGCATGCCGACGTGCCAAAGTTTGTCACGCCACTACCGGCCTCTACGACCGCTGCTCCGACGGCCGGGCCTTGTGACCGCGCTGTCACAAGCGATTGACGGACCATAGCCTTAAAGCTATGTTGCGATGATGTGGAACGTGACGACCACCGACGAATTCGACGAATGGTTTGCTGATCTGGTCGAGGACAGCCAGATAGAAGTCGTCGCAAAGGTCGAGTTGCTGAAACTCTTTGGACCGAAGCTGGGAAGACCGCACGCGGACACGCTTAAAGGATCGAAGTACGCCAACATGAAGGAGCTTCGCGCCGACACGCAGAGCCAAGTTTTGCGGATTACCTTCGCTTTCGACCCGGATCGCGAGGCTGTTCTGTTGGTGGGCGGTGACAAGTCGGGGCGTGGCCAGAAACAGTTTTACAAGAAACTGCTGGTTAAGGCGGAGATGTTGTACGAGACGCATTTGGCGAAGGTCCAAGCACGAAAGAAGGGAAAAGGAACCTAGCATGGCGAAAACCTTTGATGCGTTGGTGAAGCGAACGACCAGCAAGCGGACGCGAGATCGTGCGGTCATTCGCACACGCGAGTTGTTAGCAGAAATGCTGTTGAGTGAAGCCCGTCAGAATGTCGGCCTGAGCCAATCAGAAGTGGCCAAGGCACTGGGCATCAAACAACCAAGCCTGTCCAAGCTGGAGAAACAGTCGGACATGCAGCTTTCAACACTGGGCCGCATCGTGAAGGCTCTCGGCGGCGAACTGGAAGTGGTCGCAAGATTCCCGCGTGGCGCAGTCCACATCAAGCCCTTCGGCCATCCAAATCGTGGCGACGGGAAGCATCGGCCGCCAACGTCCAATGAAGTCCAATTGGTTTGAAGTCATCTCGTGACGAGCGCTACGCTGGCAAATTCAAATCGAAATCCACTCGATGAGGCTTGGCCGATTCGGCGACTAGCGAACCGTGTTGGCGGCGGTTGAAAATGGTGGCGCGAGGGAGTGTCTTCGTTGACGGCTCGCGACCATGACCGATAGCTCAACAATCGCACACGGCGATTTTGTTGAGCTTGGTCCGCAAAGCTGGGCAAGAATTCAACTCGATTGACCGGCAGTGCTCTTCGGATATTCTCCTTGCAGGTAAGAATGCAGGAAGAAATGGAAAGAAAATGAAAGACGTATTCACACTCGCTGAAATTGCGAGCCGAGCCAAAGTCACGGTGAACCGACTCAGGTACGTTATTGATTCCGGCATACTTCCGGGAAACCGGGAGGGAATTGTCGAATGGCGTTCCAGCCAAGGTGTCACGAGAACGTACACCCAGTTCGAGGTGTTCGGAATCGTTTTGACGGTTGTGATGTTGGACAATGGATTGCGCCGAGCGGTCGTGATGCAGGTTCTGGACTTGATTTGCAGTTACACCCGGTCCAGAACGCGTGATCTCAGGTCTGTGCCACTATATGCTGCGTATTTCAGCCAGAAAGTCTCCGCACTTCAGATTGGTGACGGAGTCAACTTGCGTTTTAAGGCCGACTCACCTGATGTGGGTGGTCTGCCTGCGAATACCTGGTTTCAGGTCGAAACGAAGGCCAGAGTCGAGGGCTTTGACCCGCTGGTCGTTGTTGAATTGAACTTGGCCAAGCTGAGGCGTCTCTGGAAACTCTGATGCCGTATCGGCGCTCAAGAACGGCAGATTGTGCAATTGGCTTCGGATACTTTTGGCGTTTGAGCCTGCATTTCCCAATCAAATCAGGCAAAATCTCTCGAAATGACTTGCAGTAAATAATGCAGGATGATTAGAAAACGCCGCCACTGTCGCTATGGGCAATGGAAACTGGCGGCATCGAGCGATGTGGCTGAACTATCCAAGGAGGGGAAAAGATGTCTGAAAATGGAGCAAGTCGTCCGTACTTTATTCCTGCGGTCGTTGACTGGGACGCCCTGCCAGAGTCGCATCAAGTTGCGATCACGACTGTGGTACAGCCTGTGTACGACGAGTACGTTGTCCAGGCGAAAGACGCGCTGGAGCGATCCGCCGGTATCTCGATCGCAAGCTGCTTGTTGATGGAGTTGCTGGATCAACTTGACGTTGGCGGCATGTTGATTGGCGGTGAAGACGCTAAAGATTGTGGTAAGGATCGAGACCGACTCTTTTCGCGGTTGTCGCGTTCCATGGCCATCAAGCAAAAGCTGACGGACGGCCTCATGCGGCTCAGAAATCAGCGAATGAAGTTGGCAAACATGGACCCGTTCGTGGCACGTCGCGTCTTTGGAATCCGCAGTGGATTGACCGACGCGATCGAATCCGGGCCTGGCGAAATGGAAGCTGAGAACGCAGATGACTCTTCGCAAGAATGCGACGAAAATGAACCCAGTTGACCAAAAACGTCAGGTGTCGCTGTTCGATCGACTCGAAAGTATTCGAGATGACCTGCGGGCTGGCGGGACGGTGGTGTCCACATGGCGGACGTGTCATGGCCAACGGCTGGGTCCGTATTTTCGTGTGGCCTATCGCGTCGGCGGCCAGCAAAAGTCCGTGTTCATCGGGTGCGATGTCGAGTTGGCCGAAAAAGTCCGCAGCTACCTGCACAATCTGCAGCGCCAGCGGAATGAAAGCGCGAACGTGAATCGAATGCGCCGAGCGGCGGCGAGACAGTTTGCGGCCAGTCGTGAACAATTCGGGGTAGAACTTGCTGCGGTCGGTCTACGCCTGCGCGGGAGCCAAGTGATCGGGTGGCGCGCATGGAAGCGGCACCAAAGCTCGTCCGGCCAAGTGAAGACGGTCTCCAACGAAAGCAAAGGATTGCGCCATGAAGTTCCGTCGCAACATTAGGCCGTGTTGACATTCACGCGAGCAGGATGATGGTTGCGGCCAAGTGGAGGAAGGCGAGGAAGTTGCGAGCGGTTTTGTCATAGCGAGTGGCGATCCTTCGGCATTGCTTGAGCCGCGCGAAGAGTCG
>JAYUFI010000676.1:0-1612 GCA_043738805.1 Planctomycetaceae bacterium
CATCGCCGCCGATCAGTGAGTCGTTGCCGTCGCTGCCCAGGAGACTGTCGATTCCCGCTTGGCCATCCAGCGTGTCATTGCCAACGTTGCCGATCAGCGTGTCGTTGCCAGTGCCGCCGAGGAGCGAGTCGTCGCCGTTCTGGCCATCAATGGAGTCCGTTCCCGCCATGCCGTTGAGCGTGTCGTTGCCGTCGCCGCCCAGGAGTGTATCTGCTCCATCGTCGCCGCTGATGCTGTCATTTCCATTTGACCCATTGACGGAGTCTTGGCCATTTCCGGCGAGGATCGTGTCGTTGCCGTCATTGCCATCAACGGTGTCTTGTCCGTCTCCGGCGTCGATGCTGTCATCGCCGATCCCACCCGTGATCGAGTCTGCACCATTGCCACCGAGCAAAGTGTCGTTGCCACCATTGCCGACGATCGAGTCATTCCCGTCGCCACCATCTAGGCTGTCAGGTAAGTCGTTGCTCCCGAGCAGCGTGTCGTCGCCATTGCCGGCATGAACGATGATCTTCAATGTGGGGTTGTTGAAGACCGAGCCCGATACTCCCGACAGGTCGATCAAATTCGCATCGTCACCGCCAGTGACGAGAATTTTCGTCACCGAACTGGCCGCCACGCTGGAAAGGTTCGTGACGGGAGTTCCGTTGATCACGACCAACACATTGCCTGCTGAGACCGGGTTGTCACGAATCGCGACGTTGTCCTTCGGGCCGAGCGACACGTTGAGTTCACCAGCAATGAAGAGCGTCGATGCGGACAGCATCGAGCGTTCTTCCAACTGCTCGCTCGCTGGCACGGCACAATCGCGCCGTACCGCTTTTCGAGAAGAACCACGTTTCAACGATCGACCAACACGTTCAATCCATGAGGTAAATTTCACGGCCCAGCTTCCTTTCGCAGGCGAGGAATCGTCGTCAAGACAGTGCAAGGCGTTACCACCTTGAAAATCCGGTTTTCTCTTGTTCGACAACTCTTCGTCAAAACCCTGCGAAACCTCAGTCCGCCGTTGCAATACCTCCCGTTGGAATCATCCGTGCGACCGAGACAACCGAATCAGCCGCTACTACCCGCACAGTTTGACGGTCGGAAGGTCAGCGACATCATGACAACCGCTACAGATTGACGTGCGGCAGCAGCTCTCGTGAAGAATGGCTCAAGATTGAGTCCGCTCAATCGGCGCGAATTCGTAGCCGACGGAAGTGGACCTCGAAGTCTTCTGACTGAAGTCCGATCGGCCCTGCCGAGACATCGCTCGGCGAACTCTCACAAACTTTCTGGCCGTTCAACAGAACGGTTAAAGCTCCGCCGTGGGAAAGAATTTCGAGCGCGTTCCACTCGCTGAACGGCTTACGAGCGGACTCGCGCACAGCGGAGTCATCCACAAGCTTCACCTCTGCCGCTTTGCCATTCGCTTTGATCGTGGCCAGTTCAGAGAATTTGCCTTGCACCTCCAGCGACTTCGGCCACAGCTTGTGAGGCTCCGCGATGTAGAGCATCACGCCACTGTTCGGATTGAAGTCTTTCGTCTCCGCAACTTCTGCCGACGGCGCGAATCGAAGTTCCAAACGCAGTGTGAAGTCCTGGAACTTTTCTGGGGAGTACAAGTACC
>JAYUFI010000677.1:0-11486 GCA_043738805.1 Planctomycetaceae bacterium
GAAGCTCAGGAGGCGGTCTCGGTTGAGGCGGCGGAAATCATCACCGGCTTCCTGATTCGAAATGAAGTCCGTCACGCAGTCAACCTCGTTCCGATCAGCGGTGCCGAGATGCAGGACATGAAGCCCTACCTCGACCTCGGCTATCGCTTGGGCATGGTGTTGAATCAACTTAAGAAGTCGTCTCGCATCAAAGCGGCAAAGTTGATGTATCGCGGCGACGCAGCGACGAAGAAAACGAAATTGATCTCCGCCGCGTTTACCTCCGGACTGATGGCCTCGGCGGATGACAGCGGCGTGAACATCGTCAACGCTGACATGCTCGCTCGCGAACGTGGCATCGAGATCACTGAGTCGTCGTCGTCTGAACGCGGCGATTTCTCGACACTCGTCAGCGCAACCGTTTTCACCGACGACGGCGAAATTTCTGCCGCCGCGACGATCTTCGGTAATGAATTCCTGCGTTTGGTGAAGCTCGGCGACTTCCATCTCGATGCGTATCTCGATGGTGACTTGCTGATGTATCACCACGTCGATGCTCCCGGTTTGATTGGGTTCTTGGGGACGATCTTCGGCAAGCACAACGTCAACATCGCTCACTTGGCACTCGGTCGCAAAGTGGCCGGAGGCCCGGCGGTTGCCGTGCTCAACTTGGATAACGCACCCTCAGCCGCTGCGCTCGACGAAGTCAAATCGCACGCGAAAGTGACCGCGATTGATGTCGTGCAACTGCCGCCAGCCGGAGCACCGCTGCCGTGGCTGGGGCTGTAGTTGTCCGTGGTTAGTCCTCAAGTGGTCATCCTTGAGTCGTTAACGGCACGCCGCAGGCACGCGCGTTTGGGAATGCGCGTGCCTGCGGCGTGCAGCTAAACGATCGTCCGAAACCGCTCATTCAAAACCGTGCGAGGGATAAGAACGGCGTCAAGAAATTGGTGACGGACGACTGACAAATCTCCCCATTCGGCCTCCGCAAGAACTTCATTTCGCGGAGTTGTTGACTCCCCAAACCACCGTTAGACTCCGCCCCGCTTGGGAAGCGAGATTCGACCGTTCCGGCCTCCAACCGGTGAATGGTCCCATGATTGCAACACGTTCTGCAAACGATTCTGTCACAAGATCTGGTCCAACGTCGGCGATGCAGTCCAGTGTGTTGGCTCTCAATCGAGCCTACGCTCCCGTGCACGTTGTTGACGTAAAGCGAGCTTTTACGCTTCTCTACAAAGGGCAGGCTGAAGTCGTGCATGTCGAAGAGGGTCAGTATATGACCTTTAACTTCGAGAGTTGGCTAGAACTCAGCGAAGCGAAGTGTGCTCTCGATGATGTCTGTGAGTGGGACGACTGGATTCGCACCGTGACCTTCGCGATTCAAGTTCCGCGCGTGATTCGGCTGCTCGATTACGATCGCGTTCCGCGCAACGTGGTCAAATTCAACCGCCGGAATGTTTTTCTAAGGGACGAGAATCGCTGTCAGTACTGCACCAAGAAGTTTGGGACGCATCATCTCAGTTTGGATCACGTCATCCCGCGCAGTCGTGGCGGCCCGTCAACGTGGGACAACATTGTTTGTGCATGCCTGCGCTGCAATGTTCGCAAGGGAGGCCGGACACCTCAGGAGGCGGGCATGAAGCTGTTTAAGATGCCGTCGAAGCCGCATCGAAACCCCTCGTTGGCTCATCAGTTGTCATCGCGAAAGTACTCGGCTTGGAAGAACTTCCTTGATTGACACGTGGTCTCCAACTGATACTCTGCCGAACATGTCGGCGGGCGGTTTTTTCCTTCGGAGATCAATCAATGTTGACCCCTTCTTCCCAGAGTCGTGCGATGTCTGCCACAGATCAGCGAGCATCACGAACCGGCTTTACACTGATTGAGTTGCTGGTGGTCATCGCGATTATCGCTCTGCTGGCGGCGCTCTTGTTGCCCGCCGTGCAAGCCGCCCGCGAAGCCGCTCGACGAACCGAGTGCATCAACAACCTGAAGCAAATGGCGTTGGCCTGCCACAACTATGCCGACACACACAAGTGCTTTCCATCCGGGTTTGTTTTCAGCACAGTCGCCTCGTCCGCGTTTCCATTTACTGAGCCAATTACCATTCCACTTGGAACTCCGGTCAACGGAGCGGTCCAAGTGGCGACGATTCCTGATTGGACTTATTCCGATAGTTGGAGTTGGCAATCCCTCATTCTTTCTCAGATGGGAAGCACCACCGTTGGCGTGAACTTCAATAAGCCCAAGTTCGATGTCCCAACGCCGGCGGATAATTTGTCGGCGATCGAAATTGCCATACCGAGTTACCTCTGTCCGTCGAATCGGCTCCCCTCAAGTCGCCCATTGTTTCCCACAACGCCGGCACGGACTCAAGGATTGGGTTACTCAGGTTATCGTGGTTGCATGGGAACGACGCCGACCAATGGAATGCTCTATCAAGACAGCGCGGTAGGCTTCAAGAACATCCGCGATGGAGAAACAACAACTCTGCTCATCGGTGAGTCACTGTTCGGATTTTGGGCCGACGGAAACAGTTGTTGCGCGAGAATCAGAGACGACAATGGCGACAACATTTCAGACACTGGAATTGACGGAGCGATCCCAACAATGCTCCCTTCAACCTTTGATACTTACTGGTCTGCGTCTGGCATCCATTACTTCGGATTCGGCAGTTGGCACGCAGATGTCTGCAACTTCGCAATGTGTGACGGCGGAGCTCGGTCAATCGCCAAGAACATCAACTTCAAGATTCTGAAGGCTCTGGCGACTCGCGATGGTGCAGAGCGAGTTTCAGAGTTTTAAGTGTGGCCAATTTGGGGACGGCTTTATCAACCAAAACAGAAAGCCCGACTTCTTCGATGGAAGTCGGGCTTTCTGTTTTTCAGTAGGCGAGTGATAACCGAATTGAATCGAAATCAGCCGACGTTGCGTTGCGACCACTGACCGTCGATGAGCCGCCAAAGGCTGGGTCTTGGATTTTGGTCACGAAGCTCGGCAGGAAGCCGATGCTGGCGGACTCCGTCGTAGCATTGCAACATGGCGAAACGTCGAATCGACGCGGGGATGCCGACGGCAGTAAATCCTGGATGACCGGTTGCCGGGAACGGGCCGCCGTGGTTCATCGCTGGGCTGACTGCAACCCCCGTCGGCATCTTGTCATTGATCAATCGACCAACGCGCGCTCGCAGTGTGGGTTCGAGCCGTGAATACAGCGCGTCATCTTGACCGCCGTGAGCGCTGTAGACGGTTCCCGTCAGGTTTCCTTCGAGCGTTTCGAGGACCGCGACGAATTGAGCTTCGTCTTTCGCGATGACAAACAGTGACTCGTTTCCGAATGCCTCGTTTTGCAGAGCGTGCGGATTCGTGAGAAACTGATCGCCGGAGACTTTCAACAGCGTGTTCCGATGACAGAACCCTTTGCCGCCGCCGGACTGTCCGCCGGCGAGCAACTCTGCTCCGGCAGCGACGAGCGACTTCACGCCCGCTTCAAAGTTCCTCAGCACGCCCTCGCTGAGCATCGTGCCGACGGGAGCCGCATCGAATTTCTCTTTCACGGCGTTCACAAACGAAGTTGTCTGCGGGTCATCCAGTAACAACACCAAACCGGGGTTCGTGCAAAACTGACCGGTCCCCATCAAGCAGCTTGTGGAGAATTCCGCAGCGATTTCGACTGCTCGTTCAGACAACGCACCGGGAAGAACGCAAACGGGATTGATGCTAGACAATTCCAAGTAGATGGGCTTACCCGCGCGGTCGGCCGCTGCTTTCAACGTCAGACCAGTGGCTCGCGCGCCGGTGTAGCCCGCTGCGCCAATTTTTGAATGAGACACGAGACGACAGCCATCGTCATGACCACTGCGGTAGATCAACTGAATGAACGCTGGTGGGAGTCCGACTTCACGAACGGCTTCAAACGCCTCTTCCGCAAACATCCGAGTTGTTCCGGGATGCGAGGAATGTCCTTTCGCGATCACAGGATTCCCCGCCGCAACTGCGGCCGCAAAATCACCGCCGGCTGCACTGTTGAAGGCAAACGGAAAGTTGTTCGGCCCAAAGACGACAACAGGTCCGATCGACGTCAGGCGGCTGCGGATGTTGTTCTTTGTGTCGATCGTCGGCTCTGACCAACTTCCCTCGCGAGCCGCCGTCGCAGCCTGACGCAATTGATTTGTCGTACGTGGGAGTTCGGCGACTTTCAATCGCGGCTCCACCGGCAAGCCAGTTTCCAGATTTGCTATCGCGATGAACTCCGCTGCGCGAGCCTCAATACGATCCGCAAACCGTTCGAGGAACTTGGCGAAGACTTCGCCCGGAAGAGATCGGGCCTCACTCGTTGCACGGTCTGCCGCCAGAATCGCAGGCTCGATTTCTTCCCACGGACTCACCGGATATTCGTCCGCTAATGGCTCGCAGGTCGCTGGGTTGACTGCCCGAAAGAATGACGTTCCAGTCGACGCGATCCACTTTCCATCGACCAGGACAAGTTGCTTGCTCATGACTAGACCTACTTGAAAAGGATTGTTTTCAGGAGGTCGGAGTTTAGTCGGAGAACGAGGACCATGCGTAGGCTCAAGCCGAAGGCCGGAAAACCACAGCAACAAAAATGCCCCGGAAGAGCGACGTGTTATTTGCTCTGAGGCTTGCGTGAAAGTCGGACGAACTTGTTGCTCAGTATGTGGCCCCGTGTGCCTAAGCGATGCATACATACTTCAGCAACACCGAGTTAGACGGCGGCATCCGGAGAATCTAGAGCTGCGGACACTCCAGACTCGATGAGTTCGACGAGTTCGGGATCCATGAAACGGTATTCGTCGGGAATATCAAGGACATGGACGGGGCAATCGCCAATGTCGGCTCGGAATCGCTTGAGTAATTGTCGTTTGTGCTCAGACTCCATCACGAAGATGACGTCTGCCCAAGCAATGTCTGAGTTAGTCAGACGACGAACAGCGCTCGCACTCAAGCCGCGAGATCGGACCTGAAGACTCGGTGACCGAGAGAATATCTGCTCTGCGGTTGGGCTTCTCCACTGGTTGCGACTACAAACGAAAAGGAGATTCTTCTTGGCTTCCTTCACACGTGACCTTAGCCGTCTACAAAGAGATTCGTCGTTCACTTAATTTCCGAAGATCACAAACGGTTCCTCGTGAGTCACGGACTTCTTGAACTGGTCCGATTGCAGTTCGACTTGCAATGTCGAATCGCCGGAGCCGATCGCTTTGAAGTTCAACTCGAATGCGACAGCACCTTGTCCGCCAATTTCGGAGATCGGTTCAAAGATGATTTCGCGGCCGTTGGTCGTGTGGCTGACGGGAGCTTTCGCAGACACAAACTGCAACTCCGGCGGAACCGTCATTCGTACGGCGACATTGGACGCGGCCCCCGAACCTTTGTTGCGGACCTGCATCCGCACTTTGACTTGTTCTCCTTTCGAGTATGCCTCCGACTTTTCGACGAATTCGACGTGCAAGACAGCCGCACCGATCGCACGGAATTGATAATCCGTTGCGGCACCTTTGCGACCGTTTTCTGTCACCTGGACCGAACCGGCATGATTGCCGATCGCTTTCGGAACCACTCGGATTTTCAGCGACAGAGATTGCTGCGGATCAAGATGTGGGACATGCCAAGTGACGGTACGTTGCCGGGCATCGAAGCGTCCTCCTTCGGTCGCCGAAACAAATTCAACGGTTCCCGGCAGCGATTCAACGACGACCGTGTTTGCAGTCGCACTCAGTGAGTTGTTGATCAATTGATTTTCAAACTCGATGGGCCGACCGACGAACCAATTCGTTTGGCCTTGTCGCGTCAGTCCGATGAGTTGCCCGATGACGTTGATGTCAACTTGAGCCTCAGCGGCAGTCGCCCCATCCGTCGAGAGGACCGCTTTGTTGGAGACTTTACCCGGACGAGTCGTCACGAGCGGCAACTGCACCGACTGAGTTTTCCCGGCGGCCAATGTTCCGACTTCAAATTCCAAATCACGCTCCGCCACATCTGGAGCCTTCATGTTTTCCGGAATGAGGTTCCGCAGCACGACTCGATGTGCATCGACGGTTCCGTTGTTTGTGATTTGAAAATTGAGTTGCACCGTCTCACCAAGACGGACTTGTGGTTGCGCCGTGAGCTTCATGCTGAGCTTCGGAGAGGCAACGGTCGTGCGCGATGCGATCTCAGCTTGGAAATTCACCGTTGCCACACTGCCGACTTGCCCTTCGGCAACAGGGACAACTTTCACCGAGATTTCTTTTTGCTCGCCCGGCTTGATGGTTCCTAGTCGCCAGATCAACTTTTTGCCAGTTAGTTCCGCTCGCGGAATTGTTCCGGAAAGGCTCGTTCCTTTGGGGACTTGATCCTCAACGACGACGGAGTTCGCAGCACTCTCACCGACGTTGCGAATCACGATCGTGTAGACCATCGGCTGACCCAACGTGGCATTCGGTGGTGCGACCTTTTCGATTTTCAATTCCGGACGCTGCGGTCCTCGCGGAGCATCCGCGTGAACGGTCCCGTCGCCGTTGAAGTTCTCATCACCCGCGATCGGCGAAGCCGCTTGCGGTTTCAAACGGCTCGGTGCGCCACCATTCGCTGAATCGACGGAATGTTTTGCCTTGAGCGGTGCCGGCGGCGGCATGTCGCCATCTTCGGGCAGCGGTGGAAGTTCGAGCGTCAGTTCTTCCGCCGGTGGAACCGGAGGATCGGGAATACGTCGCTTGCCATTGACCGTGGCCGGTGGATTGTCGGCGAAGAGGTTTTCTTCATCGTCCAACGGCGAACGCTTCGGCGTCTTCTTCATAGACGCAGTCTTCTTCGGAGTCTCTTCAACGAAACTCGGTGCATCGAGTTTGAGATCGAACGCCTCTTCATCACGAGTCCCACCGGTCAATTGAATCTTCTGATCCCGACGTGGCGGAGCGGGCAAACTTTCGATCCCTTCGAGTCGTTCAATCTCTGCGAGAACGGCTTGCGGGGTGTCATCGAGCGGGCCGTAGGCGACTGCCAACTCCGAGGCTTCTTCCGCTTTGAGCCGAGCTTCGTCAAGCAGCCCGTTATCGATCAACTTGCGAGCCAATTGAATCAACTGCTGAGCTTGCGCTTTGACATTTTTTTGTGGCTGTGGCTGCGGACGAGTTCGCGAACGTGACTCGACGCGCGGCTTTGTGTCATCTCCAAACTGATCTGAAGATGCGAACTGATTTGATGCCAACTCTGGCGATTCAGATGCCACATTCTCAACGCTTTCATTCGGATCATTCAGCGAAAGATCAACTCGCGGTCGCTGGGCTTTCTTTGGAGCAGGCTGTGATTTCTCCGGAGCGAATTCTTCTTCGTCCTGATCGAGAACCGGGACGCGCGAGTAGCGTACTTCGTCCTGATCGTTGCTCTCGGAACCGTTGTAGCTCACAGGCAAGCGAGGATTGCCATTCATGCCGCCGACGACGCCGCCTTGACGATCACCGTCTATCGGAACTCCAGCCATTGCGCGGCCGAGTCCACGTGTTTTCTTCAACGGCAACTCATCGAGAGGCGATTCATCCCCCTCGTTCTCCAACACATCGAGCTTGCGCGCGTTCGGCTTATCGAGACGCCTCGGCTCAGCGTTGCTCTGAAGCAAATCGAGATCGTCGGTCTTCGAGTCCGCACGATCCAATTCCGACTGCGGCTTGAAGTCCTGCAAGCGAACTTTGGCATCGGCAGTCTTCGGCGTTTTGCGATCCATTGTTCGTTGGAACTGCAAAATTCCAAGCAGTCCCAAGCCAACAACACCCGCCAGCGCGGTCAATTTCCAAATCGAATTCGAGCCCTGCATGGGATTCCCTTCCCCTTTGTGTCCGGGGCTCGCTCGGCGAGCCAATCGTCAGACAGAATCCTTCTTCCCTGAAAACGGCGGCGTTACATAGCAGATGGGCCAAAACGGGAGAAGACGAGTTTGAGGAAATCCAGGCTGCGAATTGGTCCCACGCAGTTTGGGCGATTAGAGTCACCGCAGCTTTCCACCACGCGAGACCTCGATCATGCCATTCATCATTCGCCAAGCAGACCCCGACGACGAAGAGGTCGTCATTGACTTCAATTGCCGTTTGGCCGCAGAAACTGAATCAAAACAGCTCGATCGCAAGACTGTTCAACTCGGTGTGCGGGCCATCCTGAGAAACTCGCGACATGGCCGATACTTCGTTGCCAGCATTGATGACCAAATCGTCGGCCAAATGATGCACACGTTCGAATGGAGCGACTGGCGCAACGGCGAAATTTGGTGGCTGCAAAGCGTGTATGTGCATCCGGACTTTCGGCGACAAGGTGTCTTTCGGCAGCTCATTCAGCATCTTCAAGCGGAGGCTGATGCTTCCCCGGAAGTCGTCGGACTGCGGTTGTATGTGGAAGAACACAACACTTCGGCTCAAAGAACCTATGCGCAACTGGGTCTAAAACCGGCAGGATACGTCGTGATGGAATCGTTGAAGACCAGTCTGCCGAGAATCTGAATGCCAGCCCGACGGGGATGCTCGCGTATGCGGCGGCTCCTGAAGGCTGAAGACTATCGTCGCCACATGAGCTTCTACGAAGGTCCGGCCTTCTTGAGTTCTCGGCACGCGGCGCTGGATCTCGTTATACGTCACGCGGTACGGCTACGTAGGGCCGAGTCGAAAATCGCTCGCGGGTGGTTGTCGCTCATTTCTTGATTGTCACGCAAATCGCGTCTGTCGGTCGGTCGCTACCGCAAGCTATAACCGTCCCGCTCACGGCCAGCAGTCGCCGACGAGTTCGTCAGTGTTTGACGAATTGTCAGTTCATCGGCATCACCGCTGGCCGCAACTTGTCATCAGTGAGGGCATCATGTCTCCCCTGTCAGCCGTCAAAGTTTGGGTCTTGAGTGCGCTCTTTGTCGTCGGTGTTACGAACGCTTCGTTCGCTCAGCATCATGGTGGCGGAGGCCATCACAGTGGCGGCGGGGGCGGAATGCATCACAGCGGTGGTGGTGCGGTGCATCACGGCGGCACGCATCATTATGGAAGCGGTGGATATTACGGCGGCGGATACGGTGGCGGTTACTACGGAGGAGGCTACGGCTATCCCGGCAACAGCTATTGGGGATACGGCGGCTCTCGATACGGCTACGGTTCGGGGTTCGGCATCGGCATTTATTCCACGCCGCAGTATTACTCAGCTCCAGTTTATTCCACGCCGAATTACTCACAGAGTTACTCGGTTCCCAGCACTGTGGTCGTGACTCCACAGCGAGTGTACGACAACGGGCCAATCGTCATCACCAGCCCCACAACGAACGACAAAGTGATCGACTATTCACTCAACGGAAACCGCTTCACGATTCAGCCTGGTCAGTCGCAGAAGTTCAATCACGATCGCGACTGGGTCGTGGACTTCAACCGAGGCGACGGCCAGGGAGCCGGGCAATACGCTCTGAAGTCGGCGACGTACAAGTTCAAACAAACCGCCAAAGGCTGGGAACTGTTTGAAGCGGCGAACTCGCCATCAAGTGGCGAGCCGCTTCCACCTGCGGATGCGGCTGCCGCAGGTGTCGCACCAAAGCCAGCCCCCGATCCCACTGCCGCCAGTCCGAAACCGGCAACGGAAACTGAGAGCGTCATCCCCCAAATCAAGACGTTGAAACCTGCCGCCGCTCCGAAGCCGGCGGATGCCAGTGACGCTCCGAAGCCTGCGGAGGAGAAGTCCGAGAAAGAATGATCACTTTCTTAACGTGGCATGAATGAGCGAAGTCCAAGCTCAACAGACGGCGGTCAGCAATTGCTGATCGCCGTTTTCTTTTATCCGAGAGCGAACGAACTTCAGCGCAACTGCCGACGCTCGGCTTCCGCTTTGATGTGAGCCGCAAAGTCCGGGAAGCACGAGACGATGTTTTCAAACGTCGCTTTGTCGAGCGAGTACAGATCGCAAAAGTCGATCGCGCGAACTGTGGCTGAGCGAGGCCGTTGCAACAGCAACGCGATTTCCCCAAAGAACGCTCCGTCGGTCAGCGTCGCCACAACGGTTTGACCATCGGCGGCGACCACTTCGACCGTCCCTTTACTAATGAAGTAAATGTGCCGACCGATTTCACCGGCTCGAAAGATGGCGTCGCCCGGACGAAACAGAACAGGACGCAATTCGACAGCGATTTCACGCACCAACTGCGGACTCGCCCCGTGAAAGAACGGCACCTTCTCGATGAATTCACGCTTCATCGCCATCGCAATTTCAATCCGCAACACTTCGGGCAATTCGCTGAGGATGACCGCCTCGTCGTAGCCCAGATTGCGTTCCCACAGAAACGAGTAGTACTCAAAAATCTGCCGCTGCATCTCCAGCGGAATTTTGCGATACCGCAGAAAATTGGAGAGGCGATCCAAGCTGGCGTGATAGTGCGCTTGAGCTTGATCAATGTTGGCCAGCATGTGAGCCACGTTGCCGATGCCGTAACCATACAGCCCGACTCCAAAGAGCATGGCCATGATCGCATACAACATTTGCGCCGCGTTGACCGGAGTGATGTCGCCGTAACCGACCGTCGCCAGAGTTGTGATGGTCCAGTACAGGGCTCGCAAATAGTGCATGCCGTCGTCGTCACCCGGCAGCCGATCGCGCAGAGCGGCCCAACCGCACGCGACCCAATGTGCGATGATCAACATCCAAAAGACAAAGAAGATCAGCCGCAACAAACCAGCGTTGTGCAAATCTTGCTGACGCCACTGTTTCAACGTCTGAATCAAGCGAGCCAACTTGGTCATGCGCAGCGCCACGAGTCCGATCGGTCCCGCCATCAACACAAACGGAATCGCTGCCGGTACATCGGCGAGCAACCACCACAACGAGTCCGGACGATTTTCTGATCGAGCATTCGTCGAAGTGACGTCACGACCGGTCCACAAGTGACGCCAACGCCACCACACGTCGATCGCGAACAACAGCGACAGCACGCTCTGAGCCACCCTCACTGCCAGTCGCTCACCGCCACCGAATTCTAATTGCCACGGAACTTCGATCACCAACCAAATCGTCACGGTGGTCAACAACATCTCCCACAGACGATTTCCGCTTCGCAGTCTGTGTGACATGACTTCCTTTCGGGCTGCTGAATGGGACGACAACTGGCGACTCGTTGATCCCGAAACGAGTTGGTAACCGTCACAGAATGGTGGATGAACGGAACAAAGCAACTGAGCTCATCGGGCGGCAGGGCTGCGACCAAAAGATTAGTGCAAAAGCGTACATGTTTCGGGCAAAGACTCTAACGCATGGCTTACGGCTTGCTGAGTTCTTCGACCAGCATCTCGCGCACAACCTTCGCGTCGGCACCTTTGAGTTCTTTCATGATCTGGCCGATGAGCGCTCCGGCAGCGGCTTGCTTGCCGGATTTGAAATCGGCCACCGGCTTCGGATTGCGCCCGATGACGGCAGCGATGACCGCGAGGAAGGCACTCGTATCGGTGACGGCGGCGAGTCCCCGTTCGGCGATGATCGCTGCGACGCGCGCGGTGCTG
>JAYUFI010000678.1:0-4325 GCA_043738805.1 Planctomycetaceae bacterium
TGGTTTGGAGAACCGGGCGGCTTGTTTCACCCGGTTTGGAAAACCGGGCTACGGTCGGCACAATCGAATCACACTCAACCCGACGACCAAAGGCACTGCGAACCACGTCCAGTACGTCGGACCAAAGACGACCGTGCCGTTGACCATCATGACCGCCCAAATGAATTGGCGAACGAAGCCCAACGGACGTGGTTGTTGTGATCGAAATACAACAACTCCGTCGATCAGCCAGAGCACAGTGAAGGCGAAATTCACAAATACTGATGAGGGCAACTCAACACCCAGGACTTGTCGAGTGATCTGAGCCGTGTGCCGCATGGCGTTGCCGAGATTCCAGCAATGTGCGATCCCCATTGCACAGACCACATGTGTTGCGCAGGCAATCGCACCGACAAGCCACGCCCAACGAACCAACCGATCTCGCAGCAAGAAGGTTCGCCCTGATGCTTCGATGAAGACTCGCAGTAACCAAGCGGCCACAGCCAACCAGATCGTCAGACGAATCGGCCAGTCGTTCACACGCAGATTTCCATCTCGATGAATTTGTCGTGCGGATAATCGCCGACCGCATCGAGGAACTGTTGCCAAGAAGGCAATTCTATAGCGTCGAGTAGTACGTCCAACCGGCGGCAAGCGACATCGCCAGCAACGTGTAGATGAAGAGCGCCGACAACATTTTGCAGATCGCTCGACCCGCCGCTTGATCGTCGGTGATGAACTGTTGCAGTTCGCTTTTCTCGAAGAGTTCTTCAGTCGCCGGGGTATCGTGGGGGGCGGCATGTGCGTCGGACATCAATCAGGCTCCGCAGGCGGTATCATGGGGACGGGTTCAAAATCTTTGCCAACGGACGGTTCCGCAGGCTTGAAGTGCGGCGGATTCTGAGCGAAACATGGTGGCGTGTCGAGTTCAACGCGCGGGTCAATGATGAATAGTTGATGATGAATGAAGGAGGCGATTATGCCGCTCTATGAATATGTGATTCTCAACGACGATGGCTCCGAAGGTGAAACCTTTGAAGTGCTGCAAAAGATTGCGGATGCTCCGCTGAAGAAGCATCCACAATCCGGCAGGCGAGTGCGGCGCATCATGTCTTCCCCCAGCGTGAAGAAGCAGTACTCCGGCGGCCCGATCAAAGGGGATACAAGCAACAAAAACCTCGAGCGTTTGGGCTTCACGAAGTATCAGAAATCGAAAGCCGGAACTTATGAGAAAATCCTGGGCGATGGCCCGGACATTGTCAAACGCGGGCCCCAGGAATAGCGGCGTTGGTCATCGGGGACGTCGTTAGTCTTGGGAAGTATGGGAAGAATGCGATTTATGACCTGCAGCCAACGTAATTCCCATGCGTCCCCTAAATCCCATCAAACGCCGCGCACTGCGTCGTTGATCATGCCGACGTACCACAGGAAAAACCTGAAAATGAAGAAGACGATGAAGGCCGCGACCATCAGCCAAATTCCGCCACTGAGCACCGTGGTCAACGTCTTCAAGCTGCGGCGTGCTTGATCCTCAAACTGTGGGCTGAGTCGATACAGCGTTTCGGGAACCGTTCCTGATGTCTCGGCGACAGCGACCATGTGCAAGTAGTCTTCCGGGAACAGTCCCGTCGCCGCGATCGCTGTTGAAAAATCTTCGCCCTCGCGAATGCGGCCGATGAGTTCTGGAGCCGCGTCTTGAAAGGCTCCGTTGTTCGTCGCCTTCAAGCTCGCCATGAGACTGCGATCAATCGTCATGCCGGTTTGCGCAGTGAGGTAATACGCCCACGAAAACCGCGCGATCGCAAACGACCGCAAGCATGAGCCGAGCACCGGGACTCGCAGCCAGATCGGATCGAGAATTCGTTTCGCGGCGAACAGCCGGATCGAGACTTCGTAGCTGATCCACAACAAGAACGCTCCGCCGAACGTGCAGGTCAGCCAAATGATTGCACCGCTGACTCCCGACAAACCGAAGAGGAGCGACTTCAGATTCGGCCCCTTGTCATCACCGCCGATCATGCCAATCACCACGATCAGCAACGCAATGATCAACACCGCCGCGACGAGTTGAAACATCGGCCAAGCGATCGACGAGACGAACTGCCGACGAAGCTGCAAATTGTTTTCGTAGTGCTGCGACAAATGCGTCAAGACTTCCGGGAGCGCCCCGGTTTGTTCGGACATCTCAACCATGTCGGTCATCAGTTCGGGGAACGCACCTCCTTGAGCACGCATCGCGGCCGAGACTTCGTTCCCTTCGTCGATCTGCTGAGCGATCCCCGCCATCGCGTCGCGACAACGCCCGCTCGTCGTCTTGTTGGCCGCCAGCTTGAAAACCTGCCGCACTTCAATGCCCGATTCCAACATCGTGCTTAGCGAGCGACAAACCTGAGCGAGCGTCTTCAGCGGCAGTGCGGAGGCCATGTGGATGATCTCTTGAAGTGAGGCTCAGGAAAGTTCGTAGCACGGTTTTTCAAACCGTGCTACTCGATACGTATGGTTCTCGCGGAACGGTTTGAAAAACCGTTCTACGGGGAGGCGAAGTCACTTCTCAGCGCTCCGCCGTTCGGCCCCACAAATGGCGATCGCAGCGATCAGGCACAAGCCGACATCAACGGTGTTGATCCGCTCGGACCAGTCATGAATTTCTTTGAACCGAGCGTCTCGTACTCCATCGGGACGAGTCACGATCTCATGCAGCGGCGAATAAACGAAGAAGTAATCAGCGACCATCAACGCCAACGCCAATCCGAGCGTCACCACAATCAGCAAACAGCGACGACGATTTTGGCCGCCGCTCAAACCAATCACGCTCCCCAGCAAACCCGTTCCGACCAACACAAATCCAAATAGGTAGTACCACGGAAACCGCAACGCCGCGAGGACGTTCTTCACGTCCGAGCCATACTCCGTCGAGACTTGCTCGCTGATCGACGTCACCACAAACAGTGCCGCCGCCCCAATCCAAGCGGACAACGACAACCGAGCGAGAATGAGGCTGAGCTTTTGCATGGCAATAAGTCTAAAGAGACAGCGGGAGAAGGCGGAAGGCGGAGGTGGCATAGGATTGGTCGGTTGATTACCTAAATGGAGCGGTTTTCAACGCAATGGCGCAAAGAACGCGAAGGAGCGCCAAGAATTCATTTCTGATGATCATTTGCGAGGAAAGTTGGAAATGGTCTCCTTCCTGATTTCTTTGCGGCTCTTCGCGTTCTTTGGGTCTTTGCGTTGAAAGTTCCCCGACAAAACCGCTCAGTTTGAGTGGTGATTGGTCATTTGAAGAGACCGGACTCAGTCGCCGATGTTCATTCCGCCTTCCCCCTTCCGCCCTGTCAGCCCACAATCACGGGCCACTGACAACACCGCTCGGAAAGGAACCCAAAACATGCCTGGACGCAAATCGGAGAAGACGTCAACTCGTGCTGCTGGTCGATCGCATTCATCGAAGGCGCTGCGTCGAGGGAGTTCATCGGGAGGCCAGCCGGTCGCTCGCGTGAAATCGTCATCCAGCAAAGGGAAGCAGACGATCGGCGGCTATTTGATTCAGCGATTGCAGGACTACGGAGTCTCGGATGTGTTTGGCATTCCGGGTGACTTCGTGTTGCAGTTCTATGGCATGTTGACTGACAGCCCGCTGCGAGTCGTTGGCACGACGCGCGAGGACTGCGCCGGTTACGCGGCAGACGGATACGCTCGCGTGCATGGACTCGGTGCGGTCTGCGTGACGTATTGCGTCGGCGGCCTGAGCCTGTGCAATTCGATCGCCGGAGCTTATGCGGAGAAATCGCCCGTCATCGTCATCAGCGGAGCACCCGGCGTTGAGGAGCGTCGCTCCGATCCGCTGCTGCATCACCGCGTCCGTGATTTCAATACGCAGCGAGAGGTCTTTGAAAAGATCACCGTCGCGAACGCATCGCTCGACGATCCACTGACGGCGTTTCGCGAAATCGACCGCTGCTTCGAGGCAGCCGTGCGTTACAAGCGACCGGTATTCCTAGAACTGCCGCGCGATCGCGTCCGCACGGAGGCTCTGTTTCCTCACAAGCCCAACATCGAAAAGCCGGTCAGCGACAAAGAGGCTCTGCGCGAAGCGGTCGCCGAAGCGGCCAACGCGATCAATGCGGCGAAGCGTCCCGTCATCATCGCCGGCGTTGAGATTCATCGCTTTGGCCTGCAAGACGCCGTGCTCAAGCTGGCCGAATCGAACGGCATTCCCATGTGCGCCACGCTGCTGGGCAAGTCGGTCGTCAGCGAAAAACATCCGCTGTATCTCGGCGTCTATGAAGGTGCGATGGGTCGCGAAAGCGTGCGGCAGTTCGTCGAAGGAAGCGACTGCGTGATCCTAC
>JAYUFI010000679.1:0-29774 GCA_043738805.1 Planctomycetaceae bacterium
GTCGGCTCCGCAGAACAAAGTCCAGATGCGGCGGATGAATATCGCCCCACGGACTGAGTTCGCGCATCGTTGGCGGTTGTTTGGTCACGTCAAAGGCCAGATGTCGCGGCTCGTCCCAAACTTTGATCGGCTCCACGAACGAACCGGTGGAGAATTCGCAGTACCGCGTCGCACCGACTCCGTCCCCTTCAATGCGAGCACGCTCCGGGCACGCAATCCCCGCGCGAAAGAACCATTCTTGCGGCGGAGGCAGATCAGGAAACGAAACTACGTTCTTCCAAACCATCTCCGGTGGCGCGGCGATCTCGACCGAGGACGCAATCTCTCGCAACGGTGGCGGTGATTGAAAGGTCTCGATTCCCGCCAGGATCGGCAGAATCGCGATGGCACCCCACATATCTTCCGTATGTCCATGCACGAGTTCCGCAATCAACTTGCCGACAAGCGCTCCAAACATTGCTTCGACCAAAAAGATGGGCGCGGCCATCAGAATGCAGATGCCACCTTCCAGTGCGAACGCCAACAACACCAGTCCGCAGACCATGAGACACCACACAGAAAAGGCGATCGTTGCCGAAACCGATCGCCACTCTTGAGCGTTTAAGACATAGGCCGATGTCGCCCCCACCATCAACGGTGTCACGAAGAACAGTGCCACTCCATACTCGCGAAAGCCGTAAACGCTCAGCCCCATCATCATCAAGAATGTTCCCACTCCAACCAGCAGCGCATTCAACGTGGCCGATAGTCCGGATTTCGTCGGTTCCGAAGTCCGCGTCTTGGCCAACGGCACTGCGCGCGGGCGGCTGGGAAAACACCACCACAGCATTGCGACTAAGTTCAACACCGGGATGAGTACGACTAAACCGTTCCACGGTGATTCGCCGCGATGCACGGCCCTTCGGATGCTCATCGACACGGCAATCCACTGAAACGGCAACGTCCAGACCAGAGAGACGACAACCAGCCAACTCGGCATCGCATGATAGACGTCTCCGCGAGTCGCGTTCAGCGGCACCAAAAAACTGAGCGGCGAATAGAACCGCCCCGTCACCGCGAAGACGACCAACACTTCCACAGCGTACTTCAGCAGCATCAAACCAAACCCGGTCTTTGCGTAGACGACGTGATCGACCGGCTCGCGAAACCCAAACCACAACCTCAACCAATGAGCGACGCCAGTTGGTGGAGCAGGCTGCGTGGTGGCGGCCTCTACGGCAGGTTGACCATCGTCTGTCGGCGGTTCGAGCGTCATGCGGAGTATCTCCCAGCAGCAGCGATTCAATCGTCAGAGAGAATCCGCAAGCGCGATTGCGAATTAGCACCGAAGCTTTTGACTGCGATCAAATCAACAACATCAAAAGTCTTTTCCCGCAAAGCTGGAGTGCCGCGTTGAGCCGCAGCACTGCTGGAACGACTACTGCATCTCGGCTTGCTTCAGAATTTCTTCTGCTTCCTGAGCGGCTTCGGTGTTGCCGTGGTCCTTGATCAAGTTTTGCAATTGCTTGATCGCCCCTTTGCGAGCGGTCGGAGATTTGGCGGCGGATTGCTTCGCGAGTTCCAAAGTTTTGAATGCGGCCAGCTCTTCTTTGATCGCGTCATCTCCGGTGAGTTCCTTGATCGTCGTCGCGACATCGGATGGCACCGCGAAGCCCTTGAACTTCACCGGGATGGCCGAGTACTTCTTGAATGCCTGCCATTTCTTGTCGTCGCCGAGGGCTTTCTTCGCCGCTTCCAACTGAGCGGTGAGATCATCGAGTACCACTTGGTTGAGCATCTGTGCCGAGTCTTTGATTGCCCCTTTTCCGTTGAGATGCTTTTTCAACAGCGGAGCCGCATCGGGGTACTTGCCGAACTCAATCGCCTGCCAGGCGGCTCGCAATTGCTGTGGGAGATCCTTCGGATCGACCTTCCATTTCGCTTCGCGCAGACCATCGACGGCTGAACCTTCGAGGTTCTCGAAGTCACCTGACTTGAGCGATCCGTCGGGCAAGACCAACTGAACCTGCTTGATGTTTTGCAGCGAAATCTTGAACGGGAACTGGCTCTCAAAAGAGCGATCCGAATCACAGATCACTGGCCACGTCACTTTGTTGCGACGCAGATAATTTTCCAACTGCGGTCGAGCGGTTCCCGAATTGACCGCGATGAACATGACGGGCTGTCCTTCAAACTTCGTCGTAGCGGACAACACCTTCGGCCACGCTTCGACACACTTCGGACATTCTTCCTCAAAGAAGTAGAGCACCGCTGCTTTCCCCGCGAGCATCTCGTTCGTCATCGGCGGCGAGTTAATCCACGCATTCGGATTGCTCGGCAGCTTTGGGGCCGGCTTGGGAGTGTCTTGAGCCGTTGCCGTCTCAGCATCAATCTGGAGCAACAGACCAAAGACAGCCACGAACAGCACAAGGGCATGTCTGCCATCTATTCGAGTTGGAGTGAACGGCATCATGGCCCTTTCAAGATTGACGTGAATGCGTCCTAGTTCGGTGAGTCCAGTTGTAACGAGGTCCAAGCGAACGTGGCCATTATGTCCGGACTGGTCACGGCAAGAAACCAAAGAGTTCCGAATTCCCGGAAGAGACTTGGACAACGACTGCCGATAGTCCGACAAGTGATGCCCTCAACGAGCCGCCTCGTTCCTACGTTGACGATCTCTCATGCCGAACTTTTTGAAAGACTATTGGGAATTCCTGCGGCAGTTTCGGGAACGGTTTGAAACCACCGGAGCGGTCGCGCCAAGTAGTCGTTTCCTAGCTAAAGCGATGACGGTCCCGCTCACTCAACGAGAAGGGACCAGCCGAGTTCTTGAAGTCGGGCCGGGCACCGGAGCTGTCACGAAGCGGATCGTGCGATTGCTGAAGCCGGATGATGCGTTCGATCTCGTTGAGTTGAACGATTCGTTTGCAGAAATGTTGCGGCAGCGCTTCGAGAAAGATGCGAAGTATCGTGCCGTCGCCAAACGCTCAGCGGTGCATGTCTGCCCGATTCAAGAATTCAAAGCGGATCAGCCTTACGACATCATCATTAGCGGCCTGCCGATGAACAACTTCCCGCCCGACTTAGTGCGTCAAATCTTTCAGCGGTTTTTCAAGCTGCTGGCACCCGGCGGAACGTTGTCGTACTTTGAGTACATGTATGTTCGCCCGTTACGAAAAATCGTCGCTGCTCCGCCGGAAAAGAAACGCCTGACAGAACTCGACCGCATCGCCAACGAGTATCTCGACAAGTATCGCATCGACCGCAGTTGGGTTTTCGTCAACATGCCACCAGCCTGGGTGCAGCATTTACGCAAGGAAGTGCAGTAGGCATTTGCCTACGTAGCCGTCACGCTCCGCGTGACGGCTACGTAGGGGTGCCCTCCGCGCTATTTTTTACCACTCGCGTTCTCGGCCGCAGAACCCGCTGCCGGCTTCTCACTGCTGGCTTGAATCGTCGAACTTTTGCCTTCAACGGAGCTTTCGGTTGTCGGCTTCTTCGACGTCGCGCCCGTTTGCTCGATCGTTCCCTCGCGAGCGGCTGTCTGCTGATCCAACTGGCGTTTGCGGTTTTCGACGAACGTTTGTGCGGCGAGTTTGAGAAACTGATTGCGACGGACTTCGAGCACACCTTCCATCTTCTGAGCCAGTTGCTCAACCCAGCCAGGTTGTTGGCAAATGGCCACGTTCATCATTGCACACCACGTGCTCACTTCACGGAAGTTGCGATCGGCCATCGCGTGACTCACTGGCGAGATCAACTTCGCGGTGATGTCCACCGGCTGCGATGGGAACGAGACGAACAAGTCGATCGTGTGCGTCACAACTGTTTGACCATCGTCCCCTTTGCGAAACGTCGGTTGTAGGTGCAACAACGCGCGAGCCTTGATCGGCTTGGGCAGGATCGGACTCTTGAACGAGCCTTCGCACAAGACGAGATGCCGTTCCGGCGACGAATGTAAAACCTCGATCGTACCGACCGAGCCGTCATGCGAATCGGCTTCGTAACTGGTTGCACCGACTTGCCACATCTCGAATGACGAGATTTCCATGACGCGCCAAATACTGACAGCGACGTCCGGATGCGTAATGAAGAAATGGTAGATGTCCGGGTCCGATGCGAAGCTCAACGTCGGCATCCGACGAAATAGACTGACGTTCTTCAAGACCTCATCGACCTTCGGACGAAAGTCGGCAGCGATTCTGTCGACCGGAATATCCGCAACCGCTTTCTTGCGCGATGCCGCTGACGAGTTCCCTGTCGTGACAACTTCGACCTTGATTGCCGGATGCGGATTCTGAGCCAGCGGCGGATTTTGCTCGTCCGCTGGAGCTACGCCACAGAAGCAAACGCAGAGAGTCAAGACGCCCGCCCGAACACAGACGATGCTTCTCAGCCAATTCCGTAGTGGCATGCTCGAACCTTCCTTGGCCTAATCTGCCTGGCTTTCCTGACCCACGACAAATGCGATGAACGCTGTCGGCAGACACCGACACAACCTTCTTGATCGGCAAGGTCATCGAACCAACCGCACTGGAAATCGGGGAACGAGCGGTGTCCGCCGATGTCATCACCGCCCCACCGAGCTTGTCTCAGTGGGATCGGGCGTTTGCACGACGAACGACGTGATCGAAAGTCAGGCTCTTCGCTATCCGCGTTGGAGTAGGTTATTTGAGGCGGCGTCTCCCTCAGAGTTCGCGGAGTTTGAATGGAACGGGAGTTAAGTTTTCTCCGCGAACTCCGCACCTCTGCGAGAAATGTTTGTGTTTCAACACACTTGGCGGAGAATCGAAACTCATTGTTCGTGTAGCGCACGCTAACTTTTTTCGCCGGTTATGACTTGCGAGCGGGAGAACCGTTCTAGGAACTGGTTGATGATCGCCGTGTTCAAACACGGCGTGAGGATTGCCTCGGCTGGGCCCGTTTGCGGGCTGGTGGCCCCGATCACCCAGAGGTATTCGTACTCGGTCTGACGCACCGCCGTCGGCCGCGAGCCACGCTTGGCTCACATCCCTTGCTGACCGAATCGGCACTCATCTTGAAAGAAGGCGACGAGTTGTTTGTCGGGATGTTCGGCCTGAATCTTCGCGAGTTCTTCGGGAACTTTTTTGGAAAGCGGCGATCGCCTCGGGATCAGACTTCCGGTGTTTGGAGCGAGGCACCAGCCACTCGTAGTCCAGGTCGTGCAACAAGCCATACACCGCCGACAACGACATCAGCTTGCCAAATTGATCTTCAATAAACTGTTGAAAGTCGAGACCACGCAGCGAACAGACATTTCCCTCCCGTGGCCCCTCTGCCAGACGTTGAGCGACGGCCTGCTGCTCCACCGGTGACGGGATCGGCCGCTTCCTCCCGCTCTCAACTCTTTGGGCGACTACGCAATTCCGCAAACCGCGCGTTTGCCGCTTGCCAATCGGAACCGTTCTGAGGCAAGTACTGCTTCATCTCACTGGATCGGCGGACGACATCGCGGATCTCGGCGAGCGATCCGATCGCGCCGGAGGTGCGTGCTTGAATGAGCACGTTGCCCAGCGCGGTCGCTTCGACCGGGCCGGTCAGCACCGGGCGGCCGCAGGCGTTCGCCGTGAATTGGTTGAGCAACTCGTTCTTCGTACCACCGCCGACGATGTGGATGACCTCGATCGGAGTCCCCGTGAGTTCTTCCATCCAACCCATGACGACTCGATATTTCAGTGCCAGGCTTTCGAGACAGCAACGAATGAGTTCGCCTTCGGAACTCGGCACGGGTTGGTTCGTGTCGCGACAGAAATTTTGAATGGCCGTCGGCATGTCATCCGGGCTCAGGAATCCCGAATCGTCCGGATCGATGATCGACCGGAACGGCTTCGCGGCGGACGCCATTTGAATCAACGGAGCGTAATCCAGCGGTCGCCCGTGTCGCTCGAATGAACGGCGGCATTCCTGGACCAGCCACAGTCCCATGATGTTCTTAAGGAGTCGGTAAGTGCCGTCGATGCCTCCCTCGTTCGTGACGTTCAATTCCAAAGCGCGTGGTGTAAGGACTGCTTTTGGGACTTCGACGCCCATCAGCGACCACGTGCCCGAGCTGATGTAAGCCCAGTTGGCCGAGCCGGTGTTCTGTGTCGGGACCGCAGCAACCGCGCTGCCGGTGTCGTGAGTCGCCGGAGCCACAACAGGGATGCGACCCAAATTCGTGCGGCGAGCGATCTCGTCTCGCAACATTCCCAGCTTGGTGCCGGGAGGAACCACTTCCGGGAAGAAGTTGGTCGGAATCTCCAGCTTGTTCAGCATGTCGAACGCCCATGTCCCGCGTGTCGCATCAAAGCATTGCGTGGTCGTCGCGTTCGTGAATTCAACCACGCGGCTGCCGCACATGGCCCAGTGCAAGTAGTCCGGCATCATCAGGAAGACGTCGGCCAGCCGCATCAATTCGGGGTTTGTTTGCCGCATGGCGAGCAACTGATACAGCGTGTTGATCTCCATGAACTGCAGCCCGGTCGCGGCAAAAATCTCGCCGCGAGGCACTTTCGTGAAGGCGTGGTTGAGCATCCCTTGGCTGCGAGCGTCCCGATAATGCCACGGTGCGCCGAGCATCTCGTTGGTCTTGGTCATCAGGACGTAATCGACTCCCCAAGTGTCGACGCCGACACTGGCAATTGCCGCTCCGAATTTCACCGCCGCGTTGGTCAAGCCGTTCTGGATGTCGGACCAGAGCCTCAGAACATCCCAGCGGAGCGTGCCGCCGATGTTGACTGCTCCGTTGGAAAACCGGTGCAACTCTTCGAGCCGCACTTGCTGACCATCGAACAATCCGGCGACGACGCGGCCACTTTCGGCCCCCAAATCCACTGCCAAATAACAACGCTCTGCCATGATGTTGCCTCGGACGAAACCTCAAACATGCCCTGTGGTCATGACCCCACCAAGCTTGCTTCGGTGGTAATCGGGCTTTTGCACTACAAATCTGTTTTCGCCAACTCGCGGCTCGCGTAGTGCGAAAGCCCGTCACCACCGAGACAAGCTCGGTGGGGTCACTGGAAGCAGGGCAAACAAAGAAGACCTGTCACGGGCGGGAAGAATGACGAACGTCTGAGTGCGAAGCCAGCGATCCGGGTCACTGGAGAGTTCGTTCGGGAAACGGCATCATGCTGCGGTCTATTCCCTCAGAGACCGACAGGAGCCCTCGAATGTCCGAAGCGATTACCAGCGTTCTTTTGGAGACCCGCAAGTTCCCGCCGCCAAGCGATTTCGCGGCGCAAGCCAATATCCGCACCGACGAGCAATACCAGGAAATGTGGCAGCGGGCGAAAGACGACCCCGCCGGCTTCTGGGGGGACATGGCCGCGAACCTCGATTGGTTCAAGAAGTGGGACAAGGTGATCGACGGTGCGATGCCCGACACGAGGTGGTTTGTCGGCGGAAAGATCAACGTCTCGTACAACTGCCTCGATCGGCATTTGCTCGGCCCGAACAAGAACAAAGCGGCGATCATCTGGGAAGGTGAGCCGGGCGACACGCGTGTGTTGCGCTATCAAGACCTGCACCGCGAGGTTTGCAAGTTTGCCAACGTGCTGAAGTCGCTCGGCGTGCAGACGGGGGACCGCGTGAGTCTCTACATGCCGATGATCCCCGAGTTGGCGATTGCCATGCTGGCGTGTACTCGGATCGGAGCAGTCCACTCGATCATCTTCGGTGGCTTCAGCGCGGATGCCGTTGCCGATCGGAATAACGATTGTCAGACGAAGGTCGTCGTCACCGCCGATGCCGGCTGGCGACGGGGCAAGGAAGTCTTTCTGAAATCGGCGGTCGATGCTTCGCTGGAAAAATCGCCGTCGGTGCAGAAGGTGGTCGTCGTGCGACGTACCGGCTCGCCGGTCGAGATGGTCCCCGATCGCGACTACTGGTGGCACGATCTGATGCAGGACGCCTCGGCCGAATGCGATCCCGTGCAACTCGATGCCGAACACCCCTTGTTTATCCTCTACACATCGGGCAGCACCGGTAAGCCGAAGGGGGTGTTGCACACAACCGGCGGGTATTTGCTCGGCGCGACGATGACCTCGAAATGGGTCTTCGATTTGAAGGAAGAGGATACCTATTGGTGTACCGCCGACATCGGCTGGGTCACGGGACACAGTTATGTCGTTTACGGCCCGCTGTCGAACGGCGCGACGACTGTCATGTATGAAGGGGCTCCGAACTGGCCGGACGAAGGTCGCTTCTGGGAGCTGATCGAGAAATACCGCGTGTCGATTTTCTACACGGCACCGACGGCGATTCGCGCCTTCATCAAGTGGGGCGACGATTGGCCGAACCGTCACGATCTGTCGAGCCTCCGTCTGCTGGGCTCGGTCGGCGAGCCGATCAATCCCGAAGCGTGGATGTGGTATCACAAGATCATCGGGCAAGAGCGCTGCCCGATCGTCGATACCTGGTGGCAGACCGAAACCGGCGGAATCATGATCAGCCCGCTCCCCGGCATCACGCCGACAAAGCCGGGAAGTTGCACGCGACCTCTGCCGGGCGTCGTTCCCGACATCGTGACCAAAGACGGACAGACCGTTGCGGGGATCAACGGCGGTTTGCTGGTGATGCGGCAACCGTGGCCGAGCATGTTGCGGACGCTTTACGGAGATCACGATCGCTTCGTGAAGACGTATTTCAGCGAGATTCCCGGCTGCTATTTCGCTGGCGATGGTGCTCGACGCGATGAAGAGGGTTACTACTGGGTCATGGGCCGAGTAGACGACGTGCTCAACGTCGCCGGTCACCGGCTCAGCACGATGGAGGTGGAAAGCGCTCTCGTCTCGCACCCAAAAGTCGCCGAAGCGGCGGTCGTCGGATTCCCACACGACATCAAAGGGGAAGGGATCTGCTGCTTCGTGACACTGAAGACTCTCGAAGGGGATGACGCGATCAAGAAGGAACTGACCGCTCACGTCCGTAAGCACATCGGCGCGCTGGCGACTCCCGATCAAATCCGTTTCGCGGCCGCTCTGCCCAAAACTCGCAGCGGAAAAATCATGCGCCGCCTGCTGCGCGACATCGCCGCTGGCAAAGAGCGAGTTCAAGACACAACCACGCTCGAAGACTACAACGTCCTGGCCAAGCTGCGCGAGTCGGATGAGTAATCAAACGGAACCTCCCATGATCGCCAAGCCCTTTGGTTTCGATCCGGCGAAAGGAATCGCAGCGATGATGTCGGGCGTGCCGGCTCCGGCGACGAAGGTGGTTCCAACTCAGCGACGTGGAAAAAAGTCACGCACTCCGGGGTCGCTGCCGACAGTTCGTGGGCTGCCGTGGTCGAAGATGCTGCGGTCATTTCGAGAAAAAACGTTGTGAGCGGGAAGCACGGTCATGTCATTCCGAGTTGATGATTGTGTGGAGTGCTCACTCTCACGAAGGCTTATTGAGGTCTCGTCTTTGCGGTTCCGCCCCAACAGGGCAGCAATAAGTCAGCCCAGGGCAAGCGACCATCGGGAGCGCCGCCCTGGGTGGGTAAACGACTTGAGTCTGTCAGCCCTGAAGGGGCGAAATACATTTGCCCAATCGTTATTGCGCCCCTTCTGGGCTTCAGAATCTCCGAATATCTCGGACACTCAGGGTGTTGCCCTGAGTTGGCCTATTGCCGCCCGTCTGGGGCTGAAGAACATCAACAGCGCGACCTCAAAATTTACTCACGGGGTGACTTTGCTAATCCTGTTTGTGGTCGCGTTGTTACATCTGCCAGTTGATGTCGTCGCCGACGAAGTAGTCGATGAGGCGGTCGTTCGGCGCTGGGTCGCTCGCTTGGATGCGGATCGCAAGGCCGATCGTTTGCGAGCGGAAGACGAACTGCTGAAGCTCGGCCCCGCAGCGTTGAAGTGGTTACCGGAACCGGGGGTGCTCGGAAGTCGTTCGGCGGCGGAAGCCGTGAAAAAAATCCGAGTGAAGCTGGAGCGACAGAAAGCGGAGACAGCGGTCGAAGCATCGCGGCTGACGATCGGCGGGATGCGCACTGTTGCCGAACTCGTGCCGCGCTTGTCGCAGGACACCGGCAATCTGGTGGTTGCGGAGGATGTCCCCAAGAATCTATTCGCGGGACTGGTTGAGTTGCCGGAGCGGCCGACGTTTTGGCAAGCGATCGGGGCGTTGACTCAACAGCAGCCGTTGACGTGGCGTTGCGAAGGTACGCCGACACGACTGCGGCTGTTGACGATTGACCCGAAGCGAGACAAGTCCGACTCGCCGACCGACATTTTGGCTGCGACAACATCAAAAGCGTTTCGCATCGCGTTGCGATCGGCTCGCCCGCGCGATGTCGTCGGTGAAGCGGCGGGCCAGTTGATGCGGCTGGACTTTGATGTCACCGCTGAGCCGCGTCTGCGTCCGCTGTTCTTGAAGTGTGCCGCCGCCGATGTGCAGGTGACGGGGTTGCGGGAATCGAAATCGACCGACTCGCCGAAGCCAGAAGAATGGAAACCGTACTCGGCCGATTCGAAAATCGAACTGACGTTCGGTCAGGGACGGCGGCAGTTGGCGTTTCCGGTCGATTACCGGTTGCCCGCTGGCGGAGGTTGGAAATCGCTGTCGGTCGTCGGTCAGTTGTTTTTGGAAACCGCCGCCGGTGAGGAGCCGATCGACTTTCCCACAGGAGCCGATTCGCGCGGCGTTTCCCGTCGTCGCGGCGGTGTCACGGTGAAGCTCGTTGATTGGGAAAGTGATGCGAACTCGAATGACCGAACGCTGACCATTCGCGCGACCGTCACCTACGACACCGGCGGGATGGCCTTTGAATCGCATCGCTCGTGGATGCTTTACAACGTCGCCGGCTTGAGACAACCACGTGAGAAACAAGCGGCCGACGATCTGCTGAAACCGACACACGCGGAAAGCGATCTGCAACCAGACGGCTCGATCGCCGTGACGTATCGTTTCGAGAAGTTGCCGCGCGCGGCCCAGGACTTCGGTTTGCGATATGTCGCCCCGACGCTGATTCTCGATGTGCCGGTCGAGTTCGAGTTTCGTGACGTACCGTTGAACCGCAGCGAACGATGACTCCGCCCATGCTGCGACATCGGGACGCGATGTATTCGTTATGACAGTAAACGAAAGTTTTGGAAGACCGAATGCCATTGGAATTGCTGCCGATTGATGAGGTCTTGCCACAAATGGTTGCCGCGTTGCGAATCTCTTCGTCAGTCGTGCTGCGAGCACCAACGGGTGCGGGAAAGACGACTCGCGTGCCGCCGGCATTGTTGGATGCGGGCTTACTTGGCGAGCGGCGTGTCATCGTGCTCGAACCCAGACGAGTTGCGGCACGGGCGGCAGCGAGGCGGATGGTGTTTGAGCGCGGAGGTTCGCTCGGTGATGAAGTCGGTTATCAGGTGCGGTTCGATCGGAAGTGGAACGCGCGGACGAGGGTCTTGGTCGTGACGGAAGGGACGCTCGTCCGGATGTTGCAGGACGATCCGTTTTTGGAGGAGGTCGCGGCAGTGGTCTTCGATGAGTTTCACGAACGGAGTCTCGACACCGACCTTTCGCTGGGCATGGTTCGGCGAGTGCAACAAACCGTGCGACCGGATCTGAAGATCGTGGTGATGTCGGCCACGTTAGGGATCGAAGCGATCTCGCAGTTCTTGGGAGACTGTCCGATCGTCGTCAGTGAAGGGCGGCTGTACCCGATCGCGATTGAGTACTCGCCGCGCAGCGAGAGCACGCCGCTGTCGGTCGCGGTCGCGAGTGCTGTTGGCAATGTGTTGACGCAAACGCCGGGCGACGTGCTGGTCTTCTTGCCGGGACAGCGTGAGATTCGAGAGACGACTCGTGAATTGGATTCGCTGGCGCGGCAGCACGATTTGTTGATCATGCCGTTGTACGGCGAGCTGCCTCCCGAACAACAAGACGCGGCTCTGATGCGACAGGCAAACCGGAAGATCGTGTTGGCGACGAATGTGGCGGAGACCTCGGTGACAGTCGATGGGGTCACGGCGGTCGTCGATACGGGGCTCGCGCGGCAACTGCGGTTTGATCCGAACAGCGGATTGAATCGGCTCGACCTGCGGCCGATCTCGCGAGCGTCCGCCGATCAGCGTGCCGGTCGAGCGGGTCGGCAGCAGCCGGGCATTTGCGTGCGGCTCTGGAGCGAACCATCGCAGCGTGCTCGGCCAGAACAGACGGAGCCGGAGATTCGCCGGGTTGATCTCACAGGCTCAGTGTTGCAACTCAAAGCGTGGGGCGAAGCGGACGTGCTCGCGTTTCCGTGGTTCGAGCCGCCGCGTGCCGAGTCGATCGCTCAAGCGGAGCACGTGCTGCGGCGACTCGAAGCGATTGATGAAATCGGCGAGGTCACGACGTTGGGCGCGACGCTCGCGAAGTTCCCGGTGCATCCGCGACTCGGTCGGCTGTTGATCGAGGGGGCGCGACTCGGACAGACCGGGCGAGCAGCACTGGCGGCGGCTTTGTTGGCCGAACGCGATCCGTTCGGAGGTGATTCGGCTGGAACGGGAGACTCGCGACAATCGCCTCGACACGGCGGCACGGTGAGTTGTTCTGATGTCGTCGATCGCGTTGAAGCGCTGGAAGACTTTGAACGGAGCGGGCGCGAGACGACTTCGTTCGGGCGAGTGAATCGCGGAGCCGCGCAGTTCTTGTTGCAGACGCGGGATCAATTGTTGCGGTTGGTGGATTCGCACGATCAAGAACACGCTCGTAGGACGGGCACTCCTGCCCGTCGAAATTTAGATGACGGGCAAGAGTGCCCGTCTTACAAAGATGCGGCACTCGGTCGGGCGTTACTGGCTGCGTTTCCAGATCGGTTGGCCAAACGGCGTGAAGCGAAAAGTCCGCGAGCGGTGATGGTTGGCGGACGCGGAGTGCGGTTGAGTCCGAGCAGCCGAGTGACTCACGGTGATTTATTTCTGTGCTTGGACGTCGATGCTGGCAACGCGGCGGTGACATCAGCCGCTCGTGGCCCGTGGTCAACGACGAGTGTCGGCGAGGGAGTCGTGCGGATCGCGTCGGAGGTGGACCGTTCGTGGTTGCCAAAAGAATTGGTGACGATCGCAGTCGAGGTTTACTTCGATGAATCAACTCAGCGCGTGCAAGCGCGGCGACAAGTTCGCTGGGAGGATCTCGTGTTGGAAGAATCTCCCGCCGCGCTCCCTCAAGACGATTCGGTCGCGCGGATGCTGGCGGAAGGAGCGATTCAAAACTGGGATCGCATTCGACCGAAAGTCGATTCACCGGTCAGTCACTTCCTCACGCGAGTTCTTTGTCTGCGCGAATGGATGCCCGATCTGGAATTGCCGGCCTTTGATGCGGCTCATCTTCAATCGCTGTTACCGACGCTCTGCGCGGGACGGCGTTCGCTGGCCGATCTGATCGACGCGCTGTGGTTGGACGTTTTGCAGTCACAACTGACTCACCAACAATTTCAGGCCGTCGATCGAGAAGCTCCCGAACGCTTGCTTGTTCCGAGCGGCAGCCGCATCGCGCTGCGATATGAACTGAGCCGCCCGCCGGTTCTGGCCGTGCGGATTCAAGAGATCTTCGGCCTGAAGGAGACGCCACGAATCGCTCGCGGTCGCGTGAAAGTGCTGCTGCATTTGCTCGCACCGAACTATCGTCCGCAGCAAGTCACCGACGACCTCGCCAGCTTTTGGGCGACGGCGTACCCACAGATTCGTTCCGAGTTACGGCGTCGCTATCCCAAACACGCTTGGCCCGATGACCCGTTGGCTGCGACACCGGAACGCAGGCCGGGGAAGCGACCGGTCGGCTGATTTGCGCTGTCGCAAACGGTTAGCTCAGCCGGTTGTTTTGCGGCTCAGGGGAAATCGTTTGTTTTCAATTTCTTTGCGTACTTCGCGCCTTCGCGGTGAGATTGGATCCATTTTTTACACCGCGAAGGCGCGAAGTACGCAAAGAAAGAAAACAGTAAATCAGCCTCAGCATCAATCGGATTTCCGATAACCCCAACGCCATCAGCGAGCGAGAGAGTCGCTTGATGCTCGCGCGCACGCCGATGGCGTTGCGGTTAAACGACTCTCTCGAAAGCGGTATCACTCAATACCGGATCGAGAATCCGACGCCAGTGAACGCCAAATTATCGGCAGGGCGATTCAGGCCGACGGCGGAGTGAATATCCAATTGGATGTTGTTGTTGACGAAATACACGAAACCGCCATGAAAGTAGTGCTGCGTTTGGGCCGTCACTGCGCCGCTGGGGACGAAGCAAAACCATTCGGTGAACGCTCCGACGCGGTCAGTCAATTCGTATTCAAAGTTCACCGTCTGAGTAAACTCCGTGTAGAAGTGGCTGGCATCGTCGCGTCGCCGATTCAATTGAGTGTTGCATTCGAGTTCGAGCCAGTCATTCAACTTCCAACTGTAGGCAAAGTTGAACCCCGGCAAGACTTGGCTGTTGGTGAAGGCACTGTTGCCAGTCGGAACGCGGGCTTGCGGAAAAATCGCCATCTCAGGAAGCCAACCGGACTGCTCGGTAAGAGCCAGTTTCGCTCCGACATACAGATCGTCGCTGCCGCTGAATCGCGTAGACGGAGCACCGGGAACGCGAGACTGCTCGACCAAATACGTGTCGCCCAAACGGAACTCAAACCATTCGGCGAAGAGGCCCGCTCGCAGCAACGGTTCGCCGAACGAATGCGTTTGGACGACTGAGCCGTTGTTGCTGTCTCGAAAATAGGAGTACCCCGTTTCGAGTTGCACTCGACCAAGTCCCACCAGACTACTCGCTTCGCTGAAGTGCGGTCGGTCGGTGACGATCTTGTCTTCGTGCCCTTCTTCCTCGGGCTCTGCTGACGTGTTCGACCAACGGAAAAGAGTCTTTGGCAGCACTCCGTCTTGAGCAACAGCCACTTGGTTCGGCAGCACAGAAGCCAACACGACCAGCAGAGCAGCCAATTTCCCGAATAATAAATGACAACGGTGGAATCTCATGGAAGAAAGATCGGCAAGCGGCTTCGTTTTTGATGAATCAAAATGTCAGTGAACTCCCTCGTTCTATACGTTCTCTTGTCAGGGCAAACTAATGCGGCGGCAATCCTTGCCGCTCAATGTGAACGTCACTCCGTACTACTCGCTCATGTTGCTTACGCCTGATCGTGCGAAGCGCTGATAAAGCGCTGGCAGAACCACGAGCGTGAAGAGCGTGCTAGTGATGACTCCACCAATGACGACCGTGGCCAAGGGGCGTTGGACTTCCGCGCCGGCCCCGCTGCTGGTGGCCATCGGGATGAAGCCGACGCTCGCGACCAGCGCGGTCATCAGGATCGTGCGCAGCGATTCGATCCCGGAATGCTGGATCGCGTCAATCAATGTGGAGCCGGCTTTTCGAGCGGCGCGGATCGCGGAAACTAGGACCATACTGTTGAGGACCGAGAGGCCCGACAGCGTGATGAAGCCGACGGCGGCGGAGATCGACAACGGCATCTCGCGTGCCGACAGCGCGGCGATGCCACCGATGCACGCGAACGGGACGCTGGCAAATATCACCAGCGTGTCGAACTTCGAGCGGAAGCTGAAGAACAGCAGCACGACGATCAGCGACAAGGCCAATGGTACGACGATCGCCAATGGTTTTTGGGCGCGCTGCATGTTCTCGAACTGTCCGCCCCAGGTGATGCGGTAACCTTCCGGTTTCTGTACTTCGTCGGCGATGCGCTGCTGAGCCTCATGGACAAAGCTGCCGATGTCTCGGCCTCGCACGTTGCATTGGATCGTCACTCGGCGTTGGCTCCATTCTCGTGAAATCAGTCGAGGACCGTTGACCATGCGGAAGTCCGCCAGACGCGACAGCGGTACTCGCTCGCCGTTCGGGGCGGCGATCACGATTTGGCCAATCTCTTCCATGTTCTCGCGGAATTGGTCGGGCAGCCGGACGGTCAGCGGAAAGCGGAGTTGTCCTTCGACGACCTCGCCGAGCGACTTCGCGCCGAGCGATTCGATGACGTCCAAAACTTTTTGGGCGACGATGCCATAACGTGCGATCTGATCCTGCTTGATCGCGACTTGCAGAATCGGTTGTCCTAATGCCTGCTCGGTCGCGAGGTCCGCACAGCCGTCAATGTCTTTCAGCACCCCTTCCAATTGTCGCGCGGTTGTGATCAGTTGCTGGAAGTCTTTGCCAAACAATTTGAGCGCGACGTCGGCTCGGACGCCGGACACCATTTCGTTGACACGCTGCTCGATGGGCTGTGTGAACCAGATGGTCTGGCCGGGGAAGTCTTGGAATTCCCGCTCCATCAGCAGGACGAGGTCGGCTTGCGTTTTGGCTTTCGTCCAGGCTTCTCGCGGGTGGAGCGTGATGAAGAGATCGGTGACTTCGACCGTGCTGGCGTCGGTGGGAATCTCCGGAGAACCGATGCGGCTCCAACAGAGTGAGACTTCATCAGGGAATTTTTCGAGCAGGATCTTCTGCATCCGATCGTTCAATCGCAGCGATTCCTGCAAGCTGGTTCCCGGCGGGCGCACGATGCCGATGACGATCGCTCCCTCGGAAAGACGCGGGACGAATTCCGTTCCCAAACGGGTCGCCTGCCATCCAGCGAAGCCGAGCGCCGCGAGCGACACTGTCAACACAAGCAGCGGGACACGCACGAAGAATCGCAGCAGACGCGAATACGCTCCCTTCGCGAGCCGCACGACCAAGACATCCTCTTCGTGAATCTGCTTCGGCAGAAAGAGGCACGCCAGCACCGGAGTGACCGTCAGCGAACAGATCAGCGATCCGATCAAAATGAAGATCACGGTCAGCGCCATCGGCCGGAACATTTTCCCTTCGACCCCTTCCAGCGTCAGGATCGGCAGGTAGACGATCATGATGATGAGCTGGCCGAAGACCGTCGGCGTGCGAACTTCGATGGACGCATCGCGGATGTGACGCAGACGCTCCGATGCGGTCAGCGGTCCCGCGTGGCCGAGCCGCTTGACGATGTTCTCGATGACGACCACCGAGCTATCGACGACGACTCCGAAGTCGATCGCACCGAGGCTCAGCAGCGACGCGGCAATGCCGGTCGCCCACATGCCGCAGAATCCGCACAGCATCGACAGCGGAATCGCCACGGCGCAGATCAAGCCCGCTCGCAGGTTGCCCAGAAAAATGTAGAGCAACAGCACAACCAGCGTCGCTCCTTCCAGCAGGTTGTTCTTGACCGTCGCGATCACTCGGTCCACAAGTTCGGTGCGGTCGTAGGCGGTGACGACGCGGACGTCATCCGGCAGCGACTCGCGGACCAGATCAAACTCGGTTCGCATTCGCCGAGTCACCTCGTAGCTGTTCTGTCCCATCAGCATGAAGCCCAGGCCGAGGACCACTTCTCCTTGCTCCAGCCGTTCAGGGTTATCGGGATCTCGCATCGCGGCGGTGGCGGCTCCGCGGCGGATCGCGTGACCGATTGCGACCTCGGCCACATCGCGGACCCGAATCGGAACTCCGTTCTTCGCCGTGATGACCATGTCGCGGATCTGCTCGACGTTGACCGTGCGGCCGAGTCCGTGGACGAGAATCATGTCGCCGGAATGTTCCATGCTGCCGCCGCCGACATTCGCATTGTTGTTTTGCACGGCGTGCATGACTTGCTCGAAGCTGAGGTCGTGCTTGAGCAGCAACGTCGGATCGACACGGACTTGGTACTGCTTCTCGAAGCCGCCCCACGAGTTGATCTCGGCGGTCCCTGTGACGATGCGCATCCGCGGTTTGACGGTCCAGTCGTGCAGCGTGCGTAGTTCCGTAAGACTCATTGTGTCTGACGCGAGTGCGTACTGAAACACTTCCCCCAGTCCGGTCGAGACCGGCCCCATCTGCGGCGGAGCGACTCCCGGCGGCATTTGTACGGAACCCAGTCGTTCGAAGATCAACTGCCGAGCGAAGTAGATATCCACGCCGTCGCGAAACGTCACGACGACTTGCGACAGACCGAACAACGAAATCGAGCGAACCTCTTCCAACCCCGGCAGACCGCTCATTGCCATCTCGATCGGGAACGTGATCTGCCGTTCGATCTCTTCTGGCACGAGCGACGTGGCGTAAGCATTGATCTGCACTTGCACCGGCGTCGTGTCCGGAAAGGCATCCACATTCAGCGCACGCAGCGCGAGGACACCCGCAACCGCCAGCACCAACATGCCTGTGAGCACCGCCCATCGACGTTGCAGAGCCGCAGAAATCAGTCGTTCCAACATGAGGTCACTTGAGCGCGAAGGATACGGAATCGCCTATGGTTCATTCGCCACGAGTTGCAGTTCCGCCTTGATGACGTGACTGCCTTCCGTGGCGACGACCATGTCTTCCAACAGGCCCGATCGGATTTCAGTCCAGTGGCGTTCGCAGACTCCAGGAACGATCTTGATTTTCGAGAAATGCTCGCCGTCGTACGCATACACGACGTGATGCCCACCTTCCCAATGCACAGCGTCGTTCGGAACTGTGAGCGCCCAATCCGATTCACGGACCAGAATCTCTCCCATGCCGAAGGCTTGTGCTCGCAGCAGTCGCTGTTCGGAGGACGGCACTCCAGTCGTCGCCGTTGTGATGGGCAGTACGGGATTATCCACTTCCGCGCGGACTTGCAGCGTGCGTGTCTCGGCATCCACTTCGGTGCTGATCCAGTTCACATGAGCGACGACTCCACCTGGCATTCCATCAGGCGTAAATTCGATGCGCTGACCGAGTCGGATGAGGTTCGCGTCTTCTTTGCGGACATCAAGCACCACCCACATGCGGCGGATGTCGGCGATCTCGAAATGCGATTCGCCCGGAGCAACCACCTCGCCGAGCGTCATTTCGTGGCCGATGACAATGCCATCGAACGGCGCGAAGATCGGCAGCAAGTTGGTCGTGGTGGTCCGCACATCCAGAGTCGCGACCAACTCGGCCGGCAGCCCCAGAAAGTGCAGCTTGTCCGCCAGTTGCTCGTCATCCAAGTCCTGCACTTCACGCACCGCGAGCGGCAATCCCAAGTTGACCAACTCTTGCACCGAGTTCATCAGCACGATCTTGGCTTGGCGAAATTCGGTTTCAGCATCGCTGCGTGCTCGTTCGGAAACCGCTTCGGAAACCGCCTTGAGCCGATCCCGCAGAAGCAATGTTTGCCCGTACTTGACGACCGCCTGCAACAAATTCGCTTTCGCTTTGCCCACGTCCCGAGCTTCGACAATTGCGAGCACGTCTCCTTTGCGAACCGACTGTCCGACTTGTTTTTCGACACGCCAGACTGTTCCAGGAACTCGTGACGACAACCGTGCTAGCGAGTTCTTGTTATACGAGACAACTCCGTGAGCCGGGATCATTTGCCGCATCGGTTGCCGTTCGACACGGCCAAATCGAATGCCGACCTTCTCGATCGAGTCTTTACTGAGTTCCAAATTTGAGAGTTCTTTTGGCGGAGCCGTTTGACGTTCCGTCCGGGCCTTGGGCGTGGCCGATGAACTCGGAGCGTTTGTGAGGGTCGCAAAGGCCAAACCGAACGTCCAATGCGTGGTATGCCCCGTATTCAATATCCCCAGTAGCAACAAAACGATCACCACATAACGCAACTGTCTGGTCCAAGATTGCAACCAGCTTATTCCACATGCACGAGTGCGTTGATCCTGCGCGGCAAGTTTGCTGACGCAGGTGTCCGGAGGTGTCTGAGTATTCATCGCTAATATCCCTGAATCCCAACAATTGTGGGGCATTCGACGAGCACTGTCGGGCAACTCAGAGGGAACGCTTTGCACTTCGCAAGCCAATCGCCTGGAATTCGACGCGATACGTGTGACGGTCTTGTGCCGAGCGACTAACTCAATGCGAGGAAATACGGACGTTTAGCAGCCTGTTGAAGAATTGTGGCGCGACGCAGACGGCCAGCAAAATCATCCGCGAATGACCGCCACTCTCGACGCAGAGCGTCGAGCCACAACGATTTTCAACAAGCCGTTTAGACGACTTCAAACAGCCGGTCGCAAACGATGTCGAGCATCCGTGGGTGCCGCCCCAGCGGGGAGCAGAGATCAAAGCGAACACCCGGCCATTGAGCGGTGAACTCTGACTGAAAGCGTTTCAAGTCTTCGGTGACATGAGTCCCCGCAGAAAGAAAGTAAGGCAGCAGCAGCACTCGCGAGGCACCGCTGGCAATACACGCGGCTGCCGCTTGTGGGATCGTTGGCTCGGTAAGCTCCAAGTAAGCCGTTTCAACAACATGGCCCATGAATCGCTGTCGAAGTTGCGCGGCAAGTAGAGTCAGATCACGATTCGCCGTTGCTAAGCGACTGCCGTGCGCGATCAACAGGACTGCGGTTCCGGGATCAAGAGTGAGTGACGATTCTGGCATCATTCACTGCTATTCGGCACGAAGTGGATTTTGCCTGAACAGAGTTTGCAGGCGACCTTCATGCCCAAATACTTGATCGCCACTCGCAACTCATCTTCGCAGTGTGGGCAGTCCGAATAAAACGCGACGGGCTTGACCTGCGGGCTGGAGAGGTCAAAGCGAAACGAGCCCGCGCAGTGTTTGCAGGAGACTCCCTGGCCCACGTACTTGCGATTGATCCGCAATTCTTTTTCGCAATGCGGGCAAAGGATGTAGTAACCGGTGGGCGAGACCTGTTGCATGCTGTCGACCTCTTGCAGCGGAACAAACTCAGGAACCTCAACGCTGTCAGGCTTCAAATCTTCGTTGAGCAGCGTGCGACAATTACGGCACCGGACTTGATTGGGCGGCATCCATTCGCCGCACGCGGGACATTCTCCACCGATCCAATTCGGCATGTTTCAATTCGCTCTGTGAGTCTCGATTTCAATGACGTTCAACCACGCGGTAACAGTCGCTGCATTTCCTTCAGTCTCGTTTCGCTTCGAGACATTTCAATCGTTCAAACGTTCGCAAAAACAAGCGGCCATTGGCGACTGCCGGAGTCGAATGAAAACCATCGCCCAACTCGGTCGTTCCTAATTCTTTGAACGCCGCTCCCGCTGCAATCACGACGACCTTGCCACCTTCTTCAACGCCATACAACTTGCCGTCGATGCACAACGGCGAACCGCTGTAGTTGCCACCCATGCGGTGAGTCCAGAGGTCTTTCCCACTTTTCAGGTCAACGCACGTGATGATTCCTTGATCGCTCCATTCAAACAGTCGTTCGCCGAAGACAATCGGTGTCGGCACGTAAGGAATCAGCTTCTCGCGAGTCCATTTCACCACCGCCTGACCGTGTTCGTCTTTCTGAAACGGATCGACGGCGATCTGCTTCACACCAAACCGCCCGCCTTGCCCACAAGAGGCGATTACCAAACCGCTGCCATAAACCGGCGAAGCCACCGTCCGCAGTGGAAACTCCTCCGTTCGCCAGTTGAGCGTTCCGGTGAGCGGATCAAGCCCGGTAATTCCCATTGCTCCGCTCGGACAAATCAGTTGAGCCGGTTGCCCCTTTTCACGAACGACGAACGGTGTCGAGTACGACGCTTCTCGGAATGAGCGTCCCGCCGAAACCCATTTTGTCTTGCCCGTCTTACGATCCAGAGCCGTAATGAAACTAGGGCCGTCCTGATCATTCGGAACGATCAACGAGTCCTCGAAAATGATCAGCGAAACGCCCAAGCCATGCTGACTTTCAAACGGCCCAAGATTGCGTCGCCAGACCAGTTCGCCATCAAAGTTGTACGCATCGACGAGGTAACTTTCTTTATCCGCAAACGCGGAATAAACTCGCTCGCCATCAGTTGCCGGAGTGCTCGACGCCCAACTGCTCTTTTCGTGCTTTTTGCTCCGGTTCATGCCAATGCTGCGCGTCCAACGCTTTTGGCCGCTCTTGGCATCCAGGCAAACCAAATGGCGAATTGCTCCGCTGTCTTCCGCCGAAGTGACGAACACCGCCTCGCCCCAAATGACCGGAGCTGCATGGCCAACGCCTTCGATCGCCACGTCCCACTTGTAGTCGCCGGAGCTCCATGTGACCGGAATATTCTTTTCAGAACTGACTCCCGTTCCATCCGGGCCGCGAAACTGTGGCCAGTTTCCCGCATCAGCCAACGAAATCAAAAGCATGAATGCCAAGCCAGCGGCAGTGAGCCTAAAACTCTTTTGACACCGGCAAACAGCCCTCATGCTGGCTCCTCTCAAAACGACTCAACAACCTGCCCAAATCGGCGGGGCATAACATGACCGAACCCCACATTGAGTGCAAGCCTGCCCTGAACAACCAGTTTCGTCATAACCGGCGATCTCCAACGTGGAGCACGCGGCTCGCGTGCCTGGATGATTGTGGCAATCGAGCAGGCGTGCCGCGTGCATCAAATCAATGGTGGAGAGCCCAAAAAAAAGACCCGGCCGAAGCCGGGTCTTGTGAGGTTCTTTTCGTGATGGATTCGGCGAGAGGAATCGCCACCAGACGTTAGTTGGCATTCAGGTCCAGAAGGATCTGAGCGGACAGAACAAACTTCTCGTTCACTTCGCCTGTGGTTGGAGAGATGATCGTGTCGTCTCCTTGGCCTCCGGCGAGCGTGTCGGTTGAACTCTGGCCGTTAATCAAGTCATCACCTTGGTCGCCCAGGACGATGTCGTTGCCGGTGCCACCAATCAGCGTGTCGTCGCCATCTCCGCCCGTGATGATGTCATCGCCATCGCCACCGTTGATGACGTCGTTGCCGTCACCACCAGCGAGCAAATCGTTCCCCGTTTGGCCGTTGATGACATCGTCACCATCACCACCGTTGATGGTGTCGTTGCCAGCACCACCCGCGATCGTGTCGTTGCCGTGATCACCGCGAATCTTATCGTTGCCGGCACCGCCATTGAGCATGTCGTCATTGCGGCCACCGTCGATCGTGTCATCGCCGTTGCCACCAGTGATGTTGTCTTGGCCGGAGTCTCCCGACAACGAATCGTTGCCGTTGTCACCGGTGATCGTGTCGTTGCCGTCACCGCCGCTGGCTGTGTCGTCTCCTTCACCGCCAGAGAGGATGTCGTTCCCTTGATCACCAACGAGGCTATCGTTGCCAGCATCACCGGAGAGCGAATCTGCTCCGTCGCCGACGAGCGTGTCAGTGCCATCGCCACCAACCAGCGTGTCGTTACCACCTTCACCATTGATGGAATCAATTCCCGCTCCACCGAAGACCAGGTCATTGCCGAGTCCCGCCTTGATGCGGTCAATCCCCGCATCACCAGACAGCGTATCATCTCCCGACGTGCCGATGATCGTGTCATTGCCATCGCCACCACTCATGCTGAGGCGCATCTGTCCGAGCTTGGCGTTCAGCCCTGTCAACAGATCGTCTCCTTTGCCGCCACGAACAGTGACCAGTCCGCGACAGACTCGGTCCATGTCAGTGACCGTGATCGTGTCATCGCCGTTACCGCCATCGACGGTCACTTGAGCGACCGAGCTATCAACCGTCAGCGTCGAACCACCCTCAGTCACTTGCAGGAAGCTGTAGAGACCTCCGACTGGAACCGCTGATTGACCGATCGTCACCACGTTGGATGACCCGTCGAAGGTGGCTTGCACACCATCGGCACCGGACGCGTTCGTCACTGTGTCGTTGCCGCTGGACGCTCCGCTCCAGACGAAGATGTCGTCCCCATTGCCACTCTCGATTTGGTCAGGACCACCTTGACCGTCGATGGAGTCGTTCCCGTCACCACCGTTGATCGTGTCCGCCAAGACACCACCGAGAATCGTGTCATCTCCCGCAAAGCCGAAGATCAAGTCCGCTCCGCCATCACCATTGATGAAGTCATTCCCTGGTCCACCGAAGATCGTGTCATTGCCGGTATTGCCGAGCAGCGTGTCACCGAGCGGGGGCGTATCATCATTCGTGATCGTTGCCACGCCTGACCCATCCGCCACCGCAGCACCGACCACGTTCGACAGTTGCAAGAAGAACGTCTGATCGGCCTCGAACGAGTAATCGCCGTTGATCACCACCGAGACCGTTTGCGTCCCCCCCGCAGCACCAAACGTCAGACTTCCTGACGTCGCCACGTAGTCGCTCCCCGCCGTCGCGGTTCCGTCAACCGTCGCATAGTTCAACGTCACCGGCCCATTACCAGCCCCCGCCGTCACATTGAACGTCGCGAGCTTCGTCCCTTGATCACCTTCCGTGATACTCACATCGCTCACCGAAACACTTCGCGGAGCAACCGCTGGCAGCGGGGCAAATGTCAGACCTGTCCCAGGATTTGGATTCCCAAGGCCCGTATTTCCCACCAGTGTCGCAACACCGGTCGTGCGATTGATTCGGTAAAGATTCCCTGTTGCCCCCTCCAACAACATGAACCGGTCGTTGGCCGCGTCGTAGTCTAGGCCACCAGCTTGGGGTGTCAGGTCAACACCCAAGGCACCAACTCTGGTCGCAACCGCCGTATTCGGATCTATTGTGAATAGAGCATCGTTGAAATTGGCGTTTGTGGCAGAAATTGTCCCTGCAATGACGCAATAGAGTGTGCCGTTGCGGATTGCCAGATAGTCCATCTCAACGCTGTCTGCATTGGCCGCAAGATTTGCGCCACCAACGGTAATGTTTCCGACGTCCGTCACAGCACCATTGGCGGGATTGATCCGGAAGAGGTGAGGATTGCCTGTTGCTGCAGTTTGAGTCACGTAGTAGATCACGTTATTGGTTGTATCGAAGGCCATGTCCCCTTCAATGTTTGTTCCCAGTAACGCTGAGTTTACGAATGTAGTTTGTGTCGTAGCCGCATTGTTGGGATTAACGGAGAACAGCGCTGGGCCGTTTTGTGTGTAGCCGATAATTCCACCGTTACCGCTCGTTGTGATGTCATGGATCGCGAATCGCCCGGTGAATCCAACCGGAGTCGTCGCCGCCGTCGTCGTGTTTACTTGTGCAAGACCACCGTTGAATGTCGCGGCAAACAAAATACTGGGTGCCGCATCATCGTTGGTGATCGTGCCGATCCCTTCCTGATTTTGCAGGCTTCCATTTGTCGCGTTACTGAGATCCAATCGGACGGTTTCATCGACTTCGTTCACCACGTCACCAGACACCAGCACGTTGACTGTTTGTGTCGTCGTGCCCGGAGCGAAGGTCACCAACTGATTGACTATCGCCGTGTAATCCGAGCCTGCCGTCGCGGTACCATCAGCCGTCGAGACATTCACCGTCACTGGTGTGAAACTGGCCGCTGACAACGTGAGCGTGAAGGCCAAATTTGTTGTCCCCGCGTTCCCTTCCAGGACCGATCCACCAGCAACAGTAATCGTCACTGGCACGGGGTCTGGAAGTGGGTCCGCACTATCAACGATATCCGCTCCGGCACCACCATCGAGGCTGTCGATCCCGCCGCCACCTTTCAGCGAATCGCTACCACCTTGTCCAAAGAGCGAGTCATTCCCCAAGAACCCATCGAGCGTGTCGTTGCCGCTGCCGCCGAACAACTTGTCATCCCCTTCGTTGCCGAAGAGTGAGTCGTTGCCACCATCGCCATTGATGGTGTCGTTCCCCAGGTTGCCAGAGACGGTGTCATTGCCATCGCCGCCGCTCATCGAATCATCGCCGAGATCCCCCGTCAGAGAATCCTGTCCGGCTTGCCCCAACACGGTATCGTTGCCGTCTCCGCCAGAGATCGTGTCATTCGCGGCACCGCCGAGGATCGAGTCGTTCCCGACATCACCGCTGAGCGAGTCCGCTCCATCACTGCCGTTGATCGTGTCGTCTCCGTTGCCGCCACTCACTGTGTCGTTGTTCTGACCGGCGTCAATCGAATCGTTGCCGTCACCACCAGAGATGTTGTCTTGATGATTGCCACCAGAGATCGTGTCGTTGCCAGCATCGCCGGTGATGGTGTCGTTCCCGTCTTCACCGATCAGGCTGTCATCACCCGTTCCGCCAGTAATGCTGTCGGCCCCGTCGCCACCGTCGATCGTGTCATTGCCACCTTGGCCATTGATCACATCTTTGCCGTCACCACCCAACAGGCTGTCACCGTAGAACGGCGAGCCGAGGATCGTGTCGTCACCGTTCCCACCATCGACGCGAATGCCGCCATTCGCGGGGAGATTCGGGTAGGTCACGTTGGTGACTTGGCTGAGGTCGATGTTGTTTGCCGCATCGCCACCTTTGACCACTATTGACGTAATTGCAGAAGTCGCGACATTCGGCGTCGTTCCGAGGATGGCGCTGTTGGCACGAACTTCGACTTTGCCCGCTGCGTTTTGTTGAATTGTGATGCTGTCACCTCCATCGGAGCTGACAAACAATTCTCCATTCACGAAGAGCGCGGCGACTGACAGTAGCGTGCGATCTTCCATTTGCTCGATCGCAGCCGGCTGCTCATTGCACCGCGTTCGTCGAGGGTTCCGTCCAAACGAATGTAGCCAAGATTTGAGTTTCACGGCGGGTGATCCTTTCCCGGATAAACGCGGTCTTAAGAGTTTTCTGCCTTCTGCCGAATCCGCCTGTGGCACCGACTGTGCGACGGAGTTCGTTCATCACTCCAATACGGCATATGACAGTCGTAGGTTCGCCAAAAATGGGTCCGGCGGCACACGCGTCATCACTGACACGAGCGCTGCGACTGGCACCGCACGCACGACTGTTACAGCCCGACCTCCAGTTGTTCCGGCTGCGAAAGCTGTATCGCTCAGAATGGTCGTTCGGATCGTTACGACAGGACTGATCGAAGCGATTAGTCGGGGCTCTGATGAAGCCGAAAAAACGCCATAACCTCTTGCCGTATTGGCTGATGGCGGCGTCTGGCCTCACGCTCAGAGACCGCCGCCTCGGCGGAGGTGTTACCGAACAACCGCAGACAACCGGAGTAGACTCAAACGGTTAGTCCAAAGAATCAGACCGTGACGGTGATACTCAAAATGCCGACGGCTCACGCCCTCTGGCCTTAGAGCTTGTCCAAGAACAACTCCGTGGTTTTGTAGCCCGGTTTTCCAAACCGGGTGTTTCACTTCGACCGGTTTGGAAAACCGGTCGAAGGCATTGCTCTTGGACAAGTTCTTACTCATATCTGCAAGATTGTGGCGCGGCGCTCCGCATCGCGATTCACGACGCGGAGCGTCGTGCCACAATGCGGCTTCGCCGCGCTATTTTTCACACTGACAGTCAGCCCTCGAACGATCCCTTGATAACGCCGCCGGCCTCAAACTGCGCGTAGTTCTCAGCGAACAGGCCCGCGAGTTTCTTCGCGGTGGCGTCATAGGCTGCGGGATCGGGCCAGGTTTGGCGCGGGTTGAGGATTTCGGCGGGGACATTCGGGCAATTCGTGACAACGTGCAGTCCGAAAATTGGATCGACGACAGTCGGCACGTCTTTGAGTTGGCCAGCGTGAATGGCATCGACGATCGCTCGCGTGAAGGAGAGCTTCATGCGGGAGCCGACACCATACGGCCCGCCGCTCCAGCCGGTGTTGACCAACCAGACATTCGCGTTGTGAGTCCGAATCCGATCGGCCAGCAGGTCCGCGTATTTCTTCGGATGCCACACCAGGAACGGGCCACCGAAGCACGGTGAGAACGTCACTTGCGGCTCCTTCACGCCAACTTCGGTTCCCGCCACTTTCGCCGTGTAGCCGTTGATGAAGTGGTACATCGCTTGTTCCGGAGTGAGTCGGCTCACCGGAGGAAGAACGCCGAAGGCGTCACAGGTCAGAAAGATCACGTCGGTCGGATGACCCGCCACGCAGGGAATGCGAGCATTCGTGACATACTCGATCGGATACGCACCGCGCGTGTTCTGCGTGATGCTGGAATCGTTGAAGTCAACGAGGTGATGAGCGTTGTCGTAAACCACGTTTTCAAGAACCGCACCGAATCGCAGAGCTTGAAAGATTTCCGGCTCGGATTCACGCGAGAGATAGATGGCCTTCGCGTAGCAGCCCCCTTCGATGTTGAAGACTCCCTCGTTGGACCAGCAATGCTCGTCATCGCCGATGAGGGATCGCTTCGGATCGGCTGAAAGAGTGGTCTTCCCCGTTCCCGAAAGGCCAAACAGGATCGAAGACCGACCGGTCTCACGATCCGCCGTCGCCGAACAGTGCATCGACAGCACGCCGCGCTTCGGCATCAAGTAATTCATGATCGTGAAGATTCCCTTCTTCATCTCACCGGCATACTCGGTGCCGAGGATCACGACTTCACCGTTCTCGAAGCTGACATCGACGCTCGTGGTCGAGGTCATTCCCGTCGTGAAGCGATTCGCGGGAAAGCGGCCGGCGTTGTAGACCACGAAGTCTGGCTCACCGAAGTTCGCGAGTTGCTCGTCGGTCGGCCGAATCAGCATTTGGTGCATGAACAACGCGTGATAGGGCCGCGAGCAAATGATTCGGACTTTGATCTGATGCTGCGTGTCCCAGCCGGCAAACGCATCGACGACATACAGCCGATCGCGGGTGTTGAGATAGTCCTTTGCGCGTTCGCGATTGATCGCGAAGGTCACTTCATCAAGCGGGAAATTCACCGGCCCCCACCAGATGTCTTTTTCGGAGGCGGCGTTCTTCACCAACCGCTTGTCCTGCGGCGAGCGACCGGTCTTCTCGCCAGAGTACGCGATGAGGGCTCCCGTATCGGAGATCGTCGTCCCCGGTTCGTAGCGAATCGCTTCCTCGTACAACTTCGACGGAGCCACATTCCGCAAGACGGTTTTGACTGAAAGCCCATGTGCGGACAGATCGAACGACTCCATTGATTAACTCTCCTTCGCAATGACAAAGCTGACACGAGCGCGACTATTGTCCGGAGACTAATCGGGATTGCTCCTGATTTCATGCTAGCCCGCAGCGTTCGTGCGGATTGGGTGTGCCCAGAGATTTTGGCGGTGTGAACTTTGCGGTCGCTCTTGGGAGGAATGACCGCTTGGCCAACACCCACTCGATAAGTACTCAAACTGAGCAGTTTTCAACGCAAAGGCACAAAGAACGCCAAGAATTCATTTCTCATGATCATTGGCCTGGAAACTTTGGCGAATACAAGCAAATGCCCATCACCCTAATTTCTTTGTGGCTCTTCGCGTTCTTTGCGCCTTGGCGGTGAAGACTGCTCAGTTTGAGTAAGTAGTGTGTGCGATTCACGACGACGCAACATCGCTTTCATGCCGAGAAAAGTCTTTGATGCCGGAACTCTCACGCTTTCTCGGAATCGTCATTTACATTCGTTTACATGTTGCACAACGACCGTAAACCGCCGCATTTTCATGCCGAGTACGGCGAATACAAAATCAGCGTCGAAATCGAATCGGGAGTTGTTGAGGGCCGATTTCCTCGACGAGCACTCCGCGCGGTGCTGGAGTGGCAAGAATTGCATCGCGATGAATTGCTTGAAGATTGGCGTCTTGCCGAAGCTCATCAACCCCTGCAAAAGATCGCGCCGTTGGACTGAATGACCATGTTGGAAGTCGTGTCGGCTCGTCATGTCGCGAACTATGCGATTGAAGTGCAGTTCAATAACGGACAAGACGGGATCGTCGATCTCAAAGACGCGCTGTGGGGGCCGGTCTTCGAGCCATTGAAGAACGTGGCTCGATTCCGGCAGTTTGAAGTCTCCCCCGTCCTGCACACCATCCGTTGGGACAACGACGCCGACTTAGCTCCAGAGTTCCTGCATCAAAAACTGCTGGAGCAATCGAGGCGCGGTTGATCCGCGCGTTGCCATATCTTGCCAATCAATGCACAGTACAGCACCGCGTTTTACGACCTCCGAAAGCGGACTCACGTGGGCGGCCAAGTTAAAGAACCTCGGTGCCGAAGACAGAGGAAACCTGGAACCGGCACGGCTGTCACGACGAACCTTCAGATGGGATTGAGCCAGATGGGATTGAGCATCAACTCCAGGTTTCAAACGCTTCGCACACAGATTTAGAC